>CALDMJ010000121.1 GCA_937914725.1 uncultured Clostridia bacterium
GCATCGGTACAATGACATATATAAAAAAGGATACCCACGAATTCGGTGCGCTCGGTCATCCAATTAGTGACATTGACACAGGCGCCATTATGGAAGTTTTTGACGGTAATCTATATAAATGTAACGTCCTCTCACTCGTCAAAGGTTCTCGTGGGAAAGCGGGGGAAATTAAAGGAATCTTTGTTCAATCTGCAATCCCGCTCGGCTGTGTCACGAAAAATACCAACTTTGGAATATTTGGCATAGCAAATGAAGAACTCTTGCAAATGTGCAAAAAAGTTAAAATCGGCGGACGTAGTACAGTCAAAGCTGGCAAAGCCCAAATTTTGTGCAGCCTCGACGGAAAAAATATTGAATCATTTGATATTGAAATAATCAAAACAACCTATCAAAGCAAACAAAGCAATAAGTCTTTGATTTTCAAAGTTACGGACAAAGACTTAATTGCGCGCACAGGCGGCATCATCCAAGGGATGAGCGGTAGCCCAATCATCCAAAATGGACGACTCATCGGTGCTGTCACGCACGTTTTTCTCAACGACGCAACAAAAGGATTCGGCGTATACCTTGACCTAATGCTTAATGAAAACTAAAAAAGGGAAGGAAGTATAGAAATGAAAGAGAAATCAATAACAATCGACGCAAAATACAAGTACGACCTCGCAAATCTAAAAATGCAATTAAAGCACTCAAACAAGTGTCTTATCGTCAGTGAGTATGAAGCGGATAATGATTATTCAATTATGTTCGCGTGCGAAGATGTACATTTGTCAATGCTTAATAATATAATCGCACAAAATCTTGTCAATTTCTATGTTTTCAGGTACAAAAAATTGTATTTGCAGCAAAATTTAAATTTAAGTGACATTGAGAAAATATTTGCCCCCGCCTACATTTGTGCACTTGCGCAATTCGACATATTCACAGATAAAGAAATAGCGCTCGACGCCGATTATACGCACGACAAAATAGCAGTCATTCCGTTTTTGCACTTTCGCTTGCAAAGTCTCATCCAGCGCTGGAAAACTATTATCAATTTGACAAATGAAAACATCTCCGCATTTAATAAAAGTAGCGCAATAATCGACCTCTTGCGCTACTTAGTGAAAAACCTACAAAGTAACAAAAAGGAACTCAACTTGCAGTTTACGGAAAATGGCATCAAAATATACGACAACAAAACATTGTCCTTTGAAACAAAAACGCAAAGCAAAGTCGACATCGCAAACACAATCGCCGTCCTCGTGAAACTCAGCCCGCAGCGCCTCATCGTCCGTTCCGCGCACCCAAACTCCCACCTTGAAACAATACGCCAAATTTTTGACGAAAAAATTGTGCAATAACCCCCAAAAATAGTTGAAAAAAGTTTGTATTTGTGGTACACTAACCACGAAAATCAAGGGAATAAGGAGATACAATACTATGATTTTTAGAAC
>CALDMJ010000122.1 GCA_937914725.1 uncultured Clostridia bacterium
CCAATAATCAAGGTATTACTAGCAGTTTCTATTATTGCATTGCAATCATTCCTACTATTATATGTAGCGTTCCCAGATGCAACTGTGATGCTCGTCAAACCGCTACAACCATTAAATGCACAATCGCCTATACTTGTCACGCCTGAGCCTATTGTCACGCTCGTCAAACCTTCACATCCAGTAAATGCCCAGTCGCCAATACTTGTCACACCATCAGGAATTGTGATGCTCGAATCAAAACTATATGTAACACAGCGATAAAACGCATACATGCCGATACTGATCAAATTAGACCCACTTGAAAATGTAATCTTTTCAATGCACGAATTTTGTAATTCTACTCCGTCAAAGTATGCAAATGCACAGTTGCCGATATATGTCACGCCACTTTCTATTTTTACCTCAGTTATTTCGAAATAATAATTATAATATGGCGGCCGAGACTGCCCATCATAATCGGTCATTGCCCCACTGCCCGAAATAGTAAGTAAACCTGAATTGGAGTCAAATGCCCATGTTACGTTTTCTCCACAAGAACCTTCAGTCGCTTCAGCGACTGCTTGGTTAAGCGTAGTTATTTGCGTGGACAACTTGTTTGGGAAAATGAACAATATCGACATATAAAAGACAAACGCGAAAAAGAACAACCCCACGACAAACATTTTGTTTCGTCGCTGTATGCTCAAATACTTTGTATGGCTTGCTGATTTAGCTTTTTGCGAAAATGCATAAGGTACATTCGCTTTCTTTTTGTATCTTTGTTTCTCGTCACCAATTTTTAAAGCTGTCGTGCTGGCTTTTAGTGTATTTTTCGTGCTATACTCACACGATTTTGCTTGCGCAAACGAGACTTGTTCACACTGTCTTACTTTGGTGGAAATTTCGGGATTTTTTGAGGTTTTTTGAGTAGCTATTCGACTACTTTTATACGCCTCCCCCCCCCCTTTTAGTTAAGTACTTAATCATTTTTTCTTTCATTTTTCTCCCTCTCTTATTGATTGTTACGATTAGTGTACCACAATCGCGAAAAATTATCAAACGTTTTTAGGCGTTTTTTTATATTTTTTTTAATTTATTGTTTTTCTTGATTTTATAGGCTGTTGCGGGTGCGATAGCGCACGGCTGCAGGCGGGGATAGCCCCGCGGCTGCAGGTTTGGTGAGTGGCACTGTATATAATTGGTACATAGTTAATTTACTATGTACTTTTTTGTGTGGGAGGGGGTGCGGAAAATAAAACTTAACCTTATTATTTGTGGTAAGGTACTGTCCCCCCATTGTCATTTCGACCAACGTGGAGAAATCTCCCGGAAGGGAGCGCGGTTTATTATGAGCGAGTACGCACATTGACAGCGCTAGCCTTTAAATAAAGGAAACACTTTTGTATGCTGGCGCTGTCAAATAGTTTTAGTACCCCATAATATATCGGGTTGCCCTTCCGGGAGATTTCTCCACTTCGGCGGCGACTGCGTCGCCAACTTCGGTCGAAATGACAATAAAGGTAAGTGGCTTACCATAATAATAATAAGGTAAATATGATTGCTTGCCACTTGAGGGGCATGCATATGAGGGGGGAGTAATTCATATAATGAGATATGAAAAAAGGAATAGTAAAAACTGCTTTGCTGGTGGCGGTGTTTATACTTACGATTTGCGTTTTGCCATTTTGGTTTGGTCGCTACGGAGTGTATGTTCCGCAAAGCGAAAACACTGAATCAACTTTTTTAAAACTATGGCACATTGATAGTTTTGAGGGCGGCAGCGGCAATCGCGCGGAGTTTTTAAACCGCATTGCAGTCAAGTATCACGCAAAAAAGACAAGTTGTTATGTCGTTGTGCAAACTTTGACTGAGGAGGAGGCTATAAACGCGATAAGTAACGGTAATTTGCCTGACCTCATTTCTTTTTCGCACCACATTGCAAATCATTTTTACGACAAGTTGCAAAAACTTGAACTCAAAAGTCCTGCCCGTACGGAAATACAAAAGTTTGCTGAAAAAGACGGTAAAACGTATGCTATTCCGTGGTATATGTCAGGCTATTGCTTGATTGGCAATTCCGCCGTTGATGAGCGCGTTTTGACGCAGTTATCCGTCGACACGGCGTATTCCTTTGGAAACCCTGATGCTAAAAACCCTAAATTCGCTTACACTGCGGGGCTAAAGAACAGTTATGCGCAAGTTGCTATGCTTGAAAACTCGACTGCTCGCGCGAATCTAAAGTCCTGCGACCCCAAAATGCTAGAAAAGACATCCTTTGAAGCGTACAGCGATTTTACCAAAAACAATGCCGCCGTTTTGCTTGGCACGGCGCGCGATTTTTATCGCGTGCAAAACCGCGTCAGCCTCAACGGTATGCAGGCGTGCGCATATGTGCCGCTACAAAAGTTTTCCGACCTCATACAATACATTGGCATTTTGAACCCACAAAGCACGGCACAAAGCGAAAACTTTATTTCATTTTTGCTAAGCAATGAAAATCAGCGCGCGCTCGCTGGTATCGGCTTGTTCCCCACAACTGATATAGAGATTTACGCCGATAGTGAATACAAGAAGTTTGAAAAAGCGATGCAAACAATCACAAAAAGTATTAGCATTTTCGCTACCCCTGACGAAAAACTAGCCCTATACAAAAAGGCAATCAACTCAATGTGCTGACCGCCTTTTAAAAAATGCTGCAAAAATGGCATATTTGCTGGGTTTTACACATTTTTTCAGGTTTTTTTTGTAGATTATACACATTTTTGCGCGTTTTTTAGAGTAAATTTACACATTTTTTCAAGGTTTTTAGGGGGTATTTTACACATTTTTGACAAAATGGGAGTTGGTTCACATCAAAAATTGTGTTTATTTTCAAACTAAATGGTAAAATTTTTATGAACAAGTTTTCACGGCAATATGCTTACTACTTAAACTTGATGTAATTCTATGCGCGATTGCTAAAAATCTTTTATTGTGGTATAATAATGACATAGGTGAGTTATGAACGACGAAATAATGAAGAGGATAAAAGAAAAACTGCACAAGTTGCCGATTACTAGCGGCGTTTATTTGATGAAAGACATTGACGGACATATCATTTACGTTGGTAAGGCAAAAAACTTGAAACGTAGGGTTAGTTCCTACTTTCTCAACACGGAAAAGACAGTCAAAACGGATGCGCTTGTTGCACATATTTACGACTTTGACTACATCCTCACGCCGTCCGAACTCGATGCGCTGGCGCTTGAAAGCACTTTAATCAAAAAGCATCAGCCGTTTTACAACATTTTACTAAAGGATGGCAAGGCGTATCCTTATATTCGCATAAATCTAAAGGAAGATTATCCCTCTGTCGAAATTGTGCGCAAGGTCAAGAAAGACGGCGCAAAATACTTTGGGCCATACTTTGCGGGCATTAGTGCGACTGAATTACTAAAGACGATACATCTTGCGTTCCCTTTGCGTCAGTGCAAACTCAATATGAAATCAAAACAAAAGCGTGAGTGCTTAAACTATTCGCTCGGGCTATGCCTTGCACCTTGCACACGCAGGGTTACGCCCGAAGAATATCACAAAGTCGTTGATGACTGCATCGACTTTTTGAAAGGAAAAGACAGTAAGGTCGAAGAAATTTTGACTCAAAAAATGCTCAAAGCTAGCGAAATGGAACAATTTGAGAGCGCGATTTTGTTTCGCGACCGCTTGCAAATGGTTGCAAAACTAAAGAGCAAAATCATTATGCAACTAGGTTCGACGGACGAATTTGACGCTATCAGTTTTGTCACAAATGGCGAAAACTCTGCGATTGCTATTTCTGTTATTCGTGGCGGCAAAATGGTTGGTTGCGAAACGCACACCATTTTTGACCGTAATTTGACTAGCAGTGAGGCTATCACGAGTTTTTCGGTTCAATACTATGGAATGAGTGGACTTGTACCACCGCAGTTACTTGTTCCAACCGACTTTGAGGACTGTACTCTTTTGCAAGAGTATCTTGAAAATCTTTGCGGGCACAAGGTTGAAATTGTGCAACCGCAAATTGGCGCAAAGGCGCAAATACTCAAAAATAACTGGCAAAATGCCTTTGAGCACCTAGAAAAGCAAGTTGACCGCGACAAATATTTGCGCGACTTCACATTTGGCGCGTGCGAACAACTAAAAGAAAAGTTGAATCTTTCCAAAATGCCGCACAAAATTGAGGGATACGACATTTCAAACATCAGCGGAACTAACAAAGTTGCGAGTATGGTTGTTTTCATTGATGGGCAGCCGAACAAGAAACTATACCGCAAATTTATAATCAAAACCGTTGAGGGCTCGGACGACTTTGCATCTATGGCAGAAGTTTTGCGCAGGCGGTTTACTGACGCGCTCACAAAAAAAGACGAAAGTTTTGAAAAACTCCCCGACCTCATCGTTGTCGACGGTGGTAAAGGACAACTCAGCAGCGCGTGCGCGATTTTGGACGAATTCCCCTTTGACATCGACATCATTGCTCTTGCAAAACAAGAGGAAGAAGTTTTCAAGCGCGGCGAGAGCGAACCGCGCATTCTCGCGCGCTCAAGTTTCGCACTCCGCTTGCTGCAGCGCGTGCGCGACGAGAGCCACCGTTTCGCAATCACTTTCCACCGCAACAAGCGCCAAAAGATTACAAGCGTTTTGCAAAACATTGACAAAGTTGGCGCTAAGACTGCGCGCGAACTTATGCTGCACTTCAAGAGCCTTGACAATATTGCAGCAGCGTCGCTTGCCGACCTTGAGGCAGTCGTTCGCAAGGACCAAGCACGCGCAATCTATGCGGCGTATCATACTGACACAAACATATAATTGTCTTTCAAAAAGTAAGCAATGCAATCTAACGCTTAGTTTTTGAGTTTTGTAACATTATAACAAAAAGTCATATCACTTTAATTATGATATGACTTTTCTTTTCCATTCAATCTTAAGTGCGCGTTGGCTTTGTTGTCACGGACTTTGCAATTGCTTCCGACGCAAGCAACGCTTCGGTTGCAGCCATTCTCACATAAATAGTGTGCGACGTATTTGCGGAAAGCCCTGTAAATTCTCGCGCGCTGCCCCACTCGCCGTTGTCAAGTTTATATTCAGCACCTTCGATTTCTTCAATCGTGATTGTCGTATCGGTCGAAGTAACTTTGAAGTCACTCTCGCTGACGGCATTTTGCGTGCCCATAACTTTGATGCCTGTGATTGTTGTTATTTCGCTAGCGTTGTTAATTTCGCTTGCCTTGAAGCGCACGGACAAATCGTATGTTGAGCCGTTTGTAAGCCCGCTAAATATGTTGCTGTCCTGCCAATCGGTTGCGCCAAGCTTATATTCGGCGCCGTCAATCGGGGTAACAGTAAGCGCGCCATTTAGGGCAATGTATGTGATTTGCTCTGCTTTAGGGGCGTCTACATTTCTCTTACTGACCGTGATTTTCAATGTTACTTTTTTGTCTTTGTATGTAAATACAACTTGAGTGTCCTCAATTGTTAAATTCTTTTTATAAACGTCATAGGTATACCCCTCGTTGTTTGGGTCATTGTTGTCGGCGAATTTAATTGCTTCCGACTTCCCATTTTTATATTCAACTGTGATGATCATACCAGTGGCGTCGAATTTTTCGCCCGCCAAGTATGTAATCTTTATCGGGTCAGTGGTGATTGAAATGCTTTTGACTTTGTCGTCATTACAACCCGCAAAAACTGTGACAGTTGCAAGCAAAAGCGTCATAACTAAGCATACTAGCCCGAGTTTTTTCGTGGCAAAATTTGGTTTCATATTACTCTCCTTGAAATTTTAAATTGCACGCAAATGTTTGCGCTGAAAATGAAAAATGAGTTTCATTTTTATTTGTTTTAATATAACATACTAATTACTTTTTGTCAATTGATTTGCACCCCACGAACAATATTTTCAATGTTGTCAATAATTTCTTTGCAATTGTTTTGCTTAATTTCAAACATCTCACCAATATTCAATAAGTCGTCACGCGGAAGCGAATCAAAAAATACGCCGTAGAGCCCACCAAATTGTTTTTTTCACTGACAAAAACGCGGCTTTCTAATGGTAACGAAAATGGTGATATTGTAAAACCGTTTTTTAGGCAGTTTTTGTCATATTGAAATGCGACTTTATTGCTATCTAGTTGCACAAGCACGCCTACTGCTGCACCATTGTACTTCACAACCACATTTTTAACATTTTCAATCACTTGCCCTTTCTCCTTGCTTTCCCCTACATTTTAATGTACTCATTTAGGTCAAGAATTTTCGGCGTCGAAAACAATTGTTCAAAGTCGGCAAGGCAGTCCATAAATCGCGCAATTTGCAATAGCGATGTTAGCGAAATTTCGCTGGTGCGCTCAAATCGGCGAATTGAGCCATAACTTACACCCGATTTACGGGCAAGCGCTTGCTGCGACATTTTTAGTTCCTTTCTTCGTGCACGAATGCGCGTTGTCAAGTTGCAAAGCACTTGCTACGGCGTCAGGGCATTAACAAACTGACTTATATCAAGCCTATTTTCCATACATTCCTCGACTTTATTAAAATGTTAACAGTTTTTATCTGGATATACCAAGGCATTACAAAGAAAAAATTGAATCATACCATTGAAAAATAGCAAAATTTATGTTATAATGACGCAAGTTTAGAATTAGGAGAAATTTATGGCAGAATATCGCGACGATGAAATACTTTATATTCCTGAAGGAACTACCACTGTCTTTGAGACAAGTGAATGGATTCGCGAAAATGAAAGGCACACCATCAAGAAAATTGTTTTGCCGCAAAC
>CALDMJ010000123.1 GCA_937914725.1 uncultured Clostridia bacterium
CGACTACGTCGCCAACGTTGGTCGAAATGACAATAAAGTGAGGTAACTTACCATAATAATAAGGTTTTCTTTATTCGATTGATGACGCGGTCAAAAAATTGTGTAACCCATAATATATGAAAAAGGTACATAGAAAATTTTCTATGTACCTAATTTCATATAGTGTCACTCACCAAACCTGCGCCAGTGGCGTTTGCCACCAGCAACAGGACTTTCCCCACAAAAGGTACTCAATCAATTAACTATGTACCTAATTTCATATAGTGCCACTCGCCAAACCTGTAGCCGCGGGGCTTTCCCCGCCAGTACCTGCAGCCGTGCGCTATCGCACCTGAGAACTAAACTATATAGAGTGAACATCCGTTTGCCGCCCACGCAAGTAACTTGGACGTAGGAACAGTACCTGCAGCAGCGGGGCTATCCCCGCACCCGCCCGTCAAATGGCTGAGGCAAGAATGAAGAAAGCAGCAACAAGCGTGCCAATCGCAAGCGCAAGACTGAATATTCCAACAAAAACATCAAACCACTTGAGTTTTTTAGCGCGGCGGCGCTCCTCAAGTTCCGCAGCACGCGCGTCCGTTTCAGCAGCGTCACTGTAAATCATATTCTCTAAACCGCCGCCCACAGTCGTGGCGTCGGCCGCTGACGTCGATTGCGCAACAAGTTCCGCCTGCTTTTGTGCGCGCTTTTTCTTCTTTTTGTCCGACGCTTTTGCCAAAAAACCCTCAAGCGTGCCAGTGATTGCACACATAAATCCGAAAATCATATACACAAAACTATATTCAACCGCCGTAACCACTACTCCAAATGCAAATAGCGTGACAAGGAACGCCGCGACAAAATTGTCGCCGCCCCACAGTATCATTGCCCAGTACTCAAGCCCAAGCCCAATGCCGATAAACAAAATTTGCGTGATAAGCGCAATAACCCTGCCCATCGCGTTTTTAGAATAATTGTATCCGTCACGAAAATGCCTGTCGTGAATTGAAAATAGCCATCCCCAAAATCCTGACATAATTTTTTTCTCCCTTTAATCATTTATTAGCACTGCGCGCCATAACCTCACACAAGCGCCACTGCCCAATATTTTGATTATAACATACTTTGCTAAATTCTACTAGCGTTTTACGCTTATTATGTAATAATAGTCATTTTAGTTGATAAACTTTTAAAGCGAACAACTAATACATTGCAAAAACACGCAAGATTGATTGCGTGTTTTTGCAATGTATAACAATGATAATGTAATTTTTCGTTTATTCCTTTTTTTGGGGGTGAATATGCACCTTTGTGCTGATTAATTAACATATAAATACAATATTTATCTTTGTAAGTAAACATTATGCGATGTGTGCGAGGACGTCAAGACTGCTCCCAGTTGGTTGCTTGGATATTTTTAGAGTACTCTTGCGCGTAGGTGTGCGACGGCTCCTTCTGCGGCGGGGGTGCGGGTTGCGGCGGCGCAGAATTTGGCAAGAGTTCTACAAGAATTACATCCATTCCAATTTTGCATATATTTTGGTACGGAATAAATATGTCGTTTTGCGACTTGAAAAACCCACGTTTTAGCCCCGGTACGACGAAGCCCATTAGTTTGCCGTATGAGTCGTCAAAAATCGCGTCGATGATATGCCCTAGATTTTTGCCGTCGACGATGTTGACGACGACTTTTTGCCGAAGTTCTACAAAAGAAATTTCCATTTACCCACCCCACTATTTCTTTTGTTATACTCAAAGTATGTATATGCGGCGGGGACGCTAATTGTGCTTAGCGTTATCAATCAATTTCTAGTTCATCAAAATCAAATAGTGGACTATCAAAAAATTCATTCATTGATAATCCAAGTTCCCTAATTATTTGTGCCATATTCTTAATATTTGATGTCTTATATTTACAATTCAAAATATCGGTCATTGTACTGTGATATATTCCCGTTAACTGCTCCAATTTATATTGCGTCATACCTTTTTGTTTTAAAATTTCTCTAACTCTTAACGCAAACGCTTCTCCTCAATTCATACACTTCCTCACGATTTATCTCTTAATTATTTTAACAAATTAATTTTTATTTATACGTATGGGAAAACGGGCTTTTTGTTCACTTTTATGGTTTATTATTTAGAACCATAGTTTAAGGGCGTTTGGGGTTGAAATTAAGAATAAATTGTGATATAATGAGAACAATAAAAGGATATGTGCAAAGGAACAAATGGAAAAAATAGGAATAATTAAAAGCAAAAAGTTAGTTTTGCCAAAAAAATCAAGCAAAAAAAACCTCAATTCGCATTTTTGGTTCGAGCAAGGCGGGAAAAAATATATGTTCAAATACGCACTTGATGACGAATACAATGGTCGCTCATTTTTGAATGAGATGCTCATCAGCCAAATGTGCAAGTTCATTGGTTTGCCGTGTCAGGAAGCAAAACTTGCACGATACACGCACGGGAATGTGGAAGGTGTGAAAATTAGAAGTTTTTTGAAAGAAGGCGAGCGCGAAGTTTCAATGAATGACATTTTGAAAGAAAAATGCGATTCCTTGCTCGTTGAGAGCTTTGGAAAGAACTTTTTGGAATATTACATATACCCTTACATCCCCAAAACGCAAAAAGAAGTGGCAGCACTAAGGAAAAAAAATTTGCACACATCGGCAGGAATTGAAGCGGTCGACGGGAAGTTTCCAACTCAAATCAGTTTGGAAGATATTGAGCTAGATTCACAAAACAAAATTCGCCTGCTTTTTGACATTTATGTTGAAAGAGAAAGTCCAGCCGCTAATAAACTGTTTGGCGAAAAGGTCATAAATGCTATTTGTAATAGAATTTTTCTCATTAATCGCATCAATACAGATTATAATGAATTGCAATCCATTGAATCACTGACAAATTTGGCACAAGAATACGCAAGCGTTCACGGCTACACTCTTGCCCAAAATTTAGAAGAACAATTAGCGCAAATGCTCATATTCGATTTTGTTGTCGCACAAACTGACCGCCATTTGGGAAATATCAGCTTAATTTTGAGCGGAAACACTCTGCGCCTTGCCCCGCTTTTTGACAACGGACATTGTTTAGTCCTAAAACGCCATTTTGTCGTACACGACAAACTTAATTATTACCGCACAAAAATTACCCCTGAGCTACTAAAAAAGCCGATTACACTAAAAACAATTGCAAATCTTGACGACTTTTTGAATGTTCAATACGACAATTTTGTCGCGCATTTACTCAAAAACGCGCCTGAACTACTGGAACTTGCTCCACATTATAAGGAAAATTTTGAAAAGTCAGTAAACGGGCGTTTGAAAAAATATACAACGCATTCTAACGATTCATTTGCCACAGATGAAGATGGAATTAACGCAATTTTAAATGGCAATATTGAGTGGCTTGCCAATAACGGCATTGAATATACTCCCGAGCTGTGGCTGAAAACATACCTTTTCGCCTCCAAACAACTTATGCGTGACCACATTGACGAACTCAAGTATATGTACCACAAAGTAAACGACAATAGGTTTGCTGACCTTTTTCAACGATAAATCAACCACAAAAACAAGTGCGAAAATCACACTTGTTTTTCATTTTGGGCATCATTACTGACGTCATTTGAAGTGACGTTATTTTCAATAGTTTTTTCTTTTGTCAAAACAATGGGCGCAGATTGTGTTGTCACGGCATCAAGTAGAGTGTAGGCGTTTTGCTTGATAGCATCGCCACTTTTGACAAGAGTTTTTATTTTATTTTTGTCAAATTGTTCGACATTTTCAGTTGTGCGCAGTTTGGTTGTATAGCGCCCGTACGAATAGTACTTCCCTTTCTCAAGTTGTTTTTGTAAGTCAAGCAAAGTGACATTGTAGACAATTGGTTTCTTTGAAACAAGTTCCTTGAGCATTTTGGATGTTTTCTTTCGTCTTATTTTTGGCACAATATCGAGTCGCACAATGCCAATGACTGAGAAGATAAGTCCTATCGCTTCACTCAACGTGTTTGTGTAAGCACTAACGCAAAGGTTGAACATTACAAGCAGTACGCCCGATGCAAAGTAACAAAGGCGCGTGATTGTCATATTCTTTTGCCAAGCGCCGTACGTGACAACGATTGCCTCGACAATTGCAAACACATCGTACCACCCACTGTATGTGAACACTGCATTCACACCGATTGCAAACATAAAAATAAGCATTACCCACACAGGGCAATTTTTCTTTTTGTTGTCGTAAATTTGGAAAATGACGAGTTTTATTAATCCGATTATGCTCATTATTGCGCCCGTGTAACTCCCGAGCAAAAAATAAACGGCGCTGTTTAGTATATTTACGAAAATTAGTAATGTAATGAGTGTTTTGCGCGCGCGGGCTTGCAGCGACGTACAGTAAATAACGAGCGAAACAAACCCGACCGCTTGCGCAATGATGAAAAGTGTTAAATCCATATATTTTATCCTACCATAAAAAAAGCGGCATTGTGCCGCCCCAAATAAATTGCCGCTATACAATTTTACAAAAGCAACTCGCTTGCAAATACTGACTTCACAGCAGCGGGCATTGCCCGTAGAAAGTACACAATCAAATAACTATGCACCAATTCCATTTAAAGCCATTCACCAAACCAATAACAACACACTTTGCCGCCCAAAACTACACTAGTGGCGTTTGCCACCGAGGCATAAACATTGTAGAAAGTACTTATATGCGTTGTCCGCGAAAGCAAATTGCTTGTAGGGAAAGTATCTACAGCAGTGCGCTATCACACCAGCAGCGGGGCTATCCCCACCGAGTACTACACCCTATAGAACGCATAAACGCACGCCGTCCGCAAAAGCAACTTGCTTGCAGGGACAGTACCTGCAGCAGTGCGCTGTCGCACCTATTTGTTTTCTTCGGCTTTAATTTTGTCAAGTTCGCCCTTTGGCTCAGCCTTTTTGCGCGGCTTCTTTTGTGCTGGCTGTTCTTCCGCCTCAGTTTTCTCAGCATCAACAATTGTTGCATCAGCACTTTGTTCTTGCTCAACTTGTTCTGCCTTATTGTCAACAACAAGATTTCCAGCGGTTTCGTCCGCCTTTTCTGCAGCGTTTTTCTCGCTGACAGGTGTTTCAATATTGTATATTGCAAAAACATCTACCGCCATATATGAAGTATTTTTGCCTTCGCCTGTTTCAATCACACAAATTTTGCCACTTGGCGTGTCCTTGATTGAAATAATTTTGCCATAAATTCCGCTATAAGTCTTGACCTTGTCACCAACTTTCAAGTTATTTGCAAAATCTTCCGCCATTTTTGCGTCTTTTTTGCGGCGTGTTGCTGAAAAAACAAGCATAAACACCAAAAAGACAATGAGAATAATCAAAACGCCATAGTTTTGAAAGAAGTTCCCTTCCAATAATTGTCCAATCATAAAAATTCCACCTTTTATTATACTCCGCCAAACCTTGAAAAGTTAATGGCGCGCTTAATATTGATAATATAGCATATTTTGCAAAAATAAACAAGCAAAATAAACCCTAATTTTGTCATCTTTTGTCTGTTATAAACAATAGCGTTATTCCTCGGGGATGTCTTGCGGGGCGGGCGGGGTTGCGGCGAGCGCTTTCGTTTTCTTTCGCGCGTCGATGAGGCGGACAAATTCGTAGGCACAAAGCAAGATAATGAGTGTTCCAATTTTACCGATAAGTGACCCAACGAGCGTGCCGAAGAAATTGCCAAACATATCCGCGCCGATGATGTACATAATGCCAAAGTATATGGAACTATTGATTGCACTTGATACGCAAATAGAAATTCCCATATTCAAAAAGTTTGCAACCTTATAACGCATTTTTTCATAAAGCCAGATACCAAAGATAAGTGAAACATAGATTGCAAACGCGCTGATTGCGTATGATACGAAGCCCCAAATGACATCTTGCGCGATGCCGATTGTTGCCCACTTTGCAAAAAAGTCAAACGTTGCGGTGAGCATAATGCCTGCCATTGAGGAAAACATTATTGCTTTTGCGATTTTTTTGCCATAATCTTTGCACGCGACCATAACGCAAAACACAAACAATATATAAATTACTGAGTCAAACCCAAAGATGAGCCAGCCCGCGTCGATGCTATACGCATTGACGTTGTAGACGTTTGACGAAACGGCTGCGCCGATGCCGATAACGTAAAGTGAGTCCTTTCTAAAGAAATAGAACCCGACGACAAACGCAATTGAAACGACGGCTGCCAAAACCGCTAATAGATATGCCATAATTCTCCTTTTGCCCTAACCTTTATTGCGTTCGCAAAACTCGTCGTACAAATGCGCGTCAAAAAG
>CALDMJ010000124.1 GCA_937914725.1 uncultured Clostridia bacterium
AAAGCGTAATAAATAGCGCGCTTGGCAAAAAGTAGGGGGGCGGTATGAGATTACAGAGTTATTTACAGACTGAATTTGCGCCAAACGGAATAACAGACAGGTCAACGAATTTGCAGAATGTCAAAATGAATGGCATTGTTTTTGATTTCCGCTTTGTTCCTACGGAGGAATATATTGAGGGTACAACAAGTGGGAAATCTGCTTATCGTGTTCTGAAAAACATTGTTGTCAATGTCAATTACAGAGACGGTGTAGGTTCGGGAAAAAATGCGCTTTTGATTGACAGGGTTAATTTGTTCTTGCTTATGGAACATTCTGATTTTATTGCTGGTTTGGATATTACGCAAACTCCAATGGAGGCTGGCAAGGAATGGCGGGCTTGCGGTCATCTTGGATTGGGTTATCTTTCAGTAAGCGAAAATGCTTCGCTTGATATTCAATGTTACGTTACGCAGAATCCTGAAATCACATCGAAACTTTATGTTTCAACAGAATTGCGTCAGCGTTCTGATGTTCAGATTGTTCAGTACAGACAGACAAAGCCGACAGGCGCAAGTCAAACATTTGAAAATGTTCTTTCCGCTTTCATTTCGACTGAAAAGGAACTTAATGACACAATCAGCACTTCGGACTATATGTCAAATGAAGTTTTGAATATTGAAACTTGTATCGCTCTTTCAAATGCGGTCGGACGTTTCGAGAAATTCAAACGTTATGGACAGTTCTATGAAGATGAATTTGGTGTAGGTCAGACACTTACATTTAATTGTCCAAATATTAACGATGATGAGCAGATTTTGATGTGTTGCCGTGTTTTCAATCTTTCCGCACAAATGAGCGGTAACAGTGAGTTTGTAAACGATGCTCGTGCGCTTATGGCAAAAGTTGCTTCTGTTGATCCTGATAAATTCAAATCTTTACAACTTGAGGGTGCAAACACATACGGTGTAACACTTTCGGCATAAAGGGGGCTTTTATGGGTTGGTCTTTGAAAAAGGCTTTTAAAAGCGCAGCTTCAAAATTTTCGTCCGGTATCAAGTCCGTTGCGTCTACTGTTAAATCGGGGGTAAGAAGTGCAGTATCTGTTGCTAGTACAGGCATTAAAAATCTTTTTTCAAAAGAAACGCTAACAAATGCCATATCGGGTTTGCAGACTGGCGGAATTGCTGGGGCGATTACAGGGGCTTCGGTTTCGTTGATGAATGAAACAATGACGGAACTTGACAAGTCGGGCGAATATAATTCGGAATACGAATATAAAAAATACGGCTTTCCCTCTCGTGATGAGTATATTTTGGCGGTTTCTTACGGCTATCAATATTACGATGATTGGAAAGTTGTAAAAGATTTGCTTGGCTCGAATGTAACGACTACTACGGAAGTTGTTCCGTCAACAGATGTTGCGAAAACTGAAGTTGATGGAACAGGGAATTTGGTTGTCAGTTCGGGAAGTTCTGTTAGTTCTAAAAGCATTGTTGATTCGGGTGTCGGGGGGCTTGCCCTTGGTGCTCTTGCTTTAAAAGTTATGGGGGTATTGTAATGACTGAAAAAACAAAAAACATTTTTAAAAATTTTGGTGTCAGCGTAATCAAGGCTATTCTGCCTTTGGTTATGACTTTGGTGGGGGCATTGCTTGGCAATGTTGCAATTGGTTCTGAAAGTGGGGCTTTGGTTGGTTCTGCTATTGGTTCTGCGCTTGGCGCAAAACTTTCTTAATTAAAAGGTGGTAAGGTAATGGCAAGATATGTTTCAAAAGATAGGTTTGGAAACAACTGTTTGGTTATTGGATTGAAAGACAATGGCAAGGGGTTTCCACGGGGATATATTGAAATCAAAAATCAATTTTTCAAAGTTGAATATTCCGACAGTAAAAAAGACGGTGTTCTTGGTTGGTTGAAATTTACAGAAATGCCTAAAAATCGGAAGTCGGGTTTTTAGGTTGTTTTGAAATTCTCCGCTTGTTCTTTTTCTCCCTTTTTCTTTTCAAGAATAAAGGGTTTTTTTTTAAGGGGGTAGAAAATGGCGGATAAGAATAGAAATAAAGTTCCCGATTGGGTTGAAAACGTAGTTTATTGGTCGTCAGTTGCGTTGCTTTTGTGTCAGACATATAAAAAAATATGCAATGGCGATGATTTGACAAAAGTTTTTGATGTTACACAGGGGGTTGAAGATGTCGGCAATTCTAAATGATGAGCAGTATTTGACGGCTCTTACTCGTTGCAGTCCAAACATACAGGAATTTTTAAGGGCACTTAATGAAAAGGACAGTCGCATAAAATGGGCACGTCTTGAGAGGGATGGCTGTATGCAAAAAGACGGTTCTTTTTTCCGTGTTGTTTCTTCGGTTCGTACTGCGAAAGAACAGATAAATGAATACAAGAAAGGGCGCAAGGGTGTTGAGAGTCAGACAGAGTGCTTGTTGCGTGCCAATAAGTATTGTTCTGCCGTGCCTGCTTGGAAATATACCTTGACAAACAAGGGTGTTATTGACAACAAAGCGAAAATTTCTACGAATGTTTGGGCTGGCGGAAGTTATCACAATTGGGGGCTTGCGGTTGATTTGGTTCTGCGCAAGTTTGGTACCGCTTCTATTATCAAGGTTTCGGACGGTGCTATTAGTCTTGCCAATTATTATTCTTTAATCGGTCTGACAAAGTTGGCTGAAGATTGCGGATTGGAATGGGGCGGATTGTGGGGAGATTTTCCCGACTTGGCGCATTTTCAGGATGAAAATTATACAATTCCTAGCATTGAATATCATTATGACAAGAATATGACTTTTGAGTTCTTACAGCGTCTTAATTCGGGGCTTTCTGTCGGAAGTTCTGAAAGTTCGGGCGGTGTTTTAAGCGGTGCCAAAAAAGTTGTCAAAATGGGTGCTTTCGGTGTTGTTGCGTATTTAATTGCTTCGTTTATGGGCAATAAGAGGGGTAGAAGATGAAAAAAGTGAAACAGGTGTTTCCTAGCCGTAATTATATCACGGTTGACAGTTACGGAGATGTAGAGGTTATTTTTAACCCTGTTGGGGATGGTTTTGAGGGTGACGACAAACTTATGTTCCGCAAGGGTCGTTGGGCTTTCCGTGTCAATGATTTTCTTTCGGGTAAGGTTATGGCGGACGGCTCCAAAGAGGGAATGGGGCGCAAGGTCTATTCTCTTAATCTTGTTTATGATGATGAGGACGGGGAGCCGATTGTAAATACAACTTATGTTGATCCAACAAGCGTAATTCCTCTTGACGGTTCTGTAGTTGATGTTGTCGGCTTGGAAGAGTTGGCGCAAGAAAAGACTTTACAAAAGATTGAAAGATATACAGCTGCTTTATATAATCAAGTTCCAAATTTTGAATTGATAAATAGTATTCATAACGTTATGCCTACTAAAGAAAATCAAGTTAGTATAAATGTGTCTGTAGACGCAGTTAAATCATCTGTAGACGAAGTTAAATCATCTGAAGACGAAGTTAAATTATCTGTAGACGCAGTTAAATCATCTGTAGACGCAGTTAAATCATCTGTAGACGCAGTTAAATCATCTGTAGACGAAGTTAAATCATCTGAAGACGAAGTTAAATTATCTGTAGACGCAGTTAAATCATCTGTAGACGCAGTTAAATCATCTGTAGACGCA
>CALDMJ010000125.1 GCA_937914725.1 uncultured Clostridia bacterium
ATCGAGGGAATTCACCGAAACTAATCGATCAGCGCCAAAATGTCGCTTTGTTTTATAATGATATAGTCTTGGTTTTCAAAATGAAACTCAGTGCCACTATATTTTGGGAAAATAACTTTGTCACCGACTTTAACTTTCATTTCAACAGTTTTTCCGTCAATTAATCCGCCATCGCCGACTGCAACAACCGTAGCAACGCAAGGTTTTTCTTGGTCGCTGCTTCTCAAAACGAAGCCAAAAGAGGTTGTTTTTTCCTCAATTTCAATCGGTTTGATAACGACTTTATCAAATAAAGGTTTAATATTCATATAATCATCTCCAAATAAAATTGACACAAAAACGATTTGTGCTAATAATATTATAACATTTTTTTCAGCAAATGCAATTAAAAATAACACAATTTTTAAAATTTATGAAAAATTTGTTTTATAAATTGACATAAAATGCACAAAATCGCGTGTATAGAATATTTTACTACAAGTAAAGCATAAAATTGAGTAAAATACCAAAATTGGAGAACATATGAACGAACTTGACCTATACGACGCCTACCGTCTGCCGTCGGCAAAATCGGCAGTTTCGCCCGAAAAGAAAAAAACTAAAAAACGCAAAGCGCGCGGTTTTTTCGCATTTATTTTAATAATGATTAGTTGCGTAACGGTGTTTTTTGTGGCGAACGCGTTTTCAAACATACTTGCTTTTTCGACAGTGTCGCTTTACAAAGCAAGGTCAGCAACCGCAAAAAGTTTTAATGTGTTTATGATAAATATTAACAACTTTGAAAAAGAGGATGACGCCAAAAAGTTTGCCGCCGAAATCAAACTCGCGGGCGGGGCGGGCTACGTAATGTACGACCTAGGGTATAATGTAATAGCATCCGCATACCTAAGTTCGACGGACGCGCAAAGCGTGCTTGAAAAGGTAAAACTGACATACGACACCGCAACCGTCAAACTTGTAGAAATCAATCGCTGCGAACTTGAAAACATCGTCGATGACGAGCAGGAAAAGTGCGTCCAAAAAGCGCTTGACCTCTTTAAAAACACCTATAAAAGTCTCTACGACTTGTCTGTAAAACTCGACAGCAGCCAAATTACGTCCGCCGATGTTAAAATCGAGCTAACCGCTCTACTAGAAAGCGCCAGCGACATTTCGGCAAGCTTTCGCAACTACGCCTCAAAAATAACGGAAACTTCATATTCGCTGACGCAAGCCAAAGTCAACCAAGTTGTCGAACTGTTAAACGACCTAGTCGAATCCTCCCTCACATCAATGCGACTCTCCGCACTCCTCAAAAACGCGCAAATTTCTGCGCTAATGCTCCAAAATGAACTCGCATTACTAATTGCATAAATTACGTTATTTCCCAAATTAAATTCCGCTTTATTCACTATGGAATTTACTTTGAGAAGTAGCAATATTTAAATAAAAATCAAAAAAACGTCCCAAAACGTTTGATATTTTTTAGTAATTGTGGTAGACTAAAAATGAAAATTTTATCAAGTGAGGTATAAAAATGATTAAGCATTTAACTAAATG
>CALDMJ010000126.1 GCA_937914725.1 uncultured Clostridia bacterium
TATCTTTTTTATCCCCTCACAAATTATTACATTTTCCAAAGCGTCACGACAGTAAAATGCATTTCTCTTAATCGTCTCCACGGGATAGCCCGCTATATTACTTGGAACAACCACAGTATCAATATCTTCATCAATAAACCGAATGATTGTTGCCTTCCCATTCTCAATAGTATACTCAAAACAGTCATAATTTACATTAATCCATTTTGCATAAATTTTCGAATCAGTTTTAAAGATCGTATCTTTAGTCAACTTGATATTGTAGTCTCTATCAACAAACCATCCCCAACAATACTTTGAAATTTCGGGGTCAGTTATTATGTCTTTAGGTCTATCAGGAACATCTATTTTGTAGCCCTTCGCTTCATTCGTTGTCAACGTTTGCACTTTTTCATCATCAATGTATACTTCTACCTTGACTCCGTTGCTACTATCGGTCATAAAGTACGCAAAAACATTTACGTTCTCAGTAATTTCCGTGTTTTGAAATGTATTTGCCTTTAATTGGTTTTGCCAAGTTCCTTTGTCAAAATACCACCCGATAAACGCGCAGCCTGATTTGTCGGGGTTTGCTGGCATTTTTATATATTCTTTTCCGCTTGATTTCACTGTGGCATAAACTTCTTCATCTACAATAAAGTTTATGTTCCACTGTCCATCTCCGCTAGAACTCCCGCCACCGTTGCCACTACTATCTCCACACGCAGTGAACAGCAACGCGCACGGCAAAACCATAAACATTAATATAATTGCAAAACTTTTTCTATTCATATCTTTTCCTCCTATACATTTATCTTCTAGTTAGATGTATAATATTTCGTGAATTAGGGTATAAAAAATGACTTTATTCGTACAAAATTGGCAAAAATGTAAATTTTTGTCTTTTTTTGTTGCCAAATTCAAAAATCCGTGCTATAATCTATACATCTATCTAGAAGATAAATGTATTGTTTGTCAGTCAAAAAAGCTGACGTTTTTTGTTAGAGCGTTCAGTGCTTTGCGCTTGTTTTGTAGGTTTGTATGCACATAACAATTGAGCGTTACTGTTGGGCTTGAATGTCCAAGTAATTCGCTGATTGTTTTGATGTCTGTGCCCTGTTCCAAAAGTCGTGTTGCAAATGTGTGGCGCAGTGCGTGAAAACCATAGTGTTTGATATGTAGTTTTTTGAGCAAGTTTTCAAATGATTTTTGATAGGCACGCAATTGCACTTGCTTATTGTTATGGCTTGTAATCACATAGTCATTTTTTGAGTTTTGTTTTAATTTTTTTAGTATAATTTGCAATTGTTTTGAAATCGGGATTTCCCTTATTGAACTTTGTGTTTTGGGCGAACTTTCGATTATTATGGTTTTGTGATTTTGGGAAATAGCACTAATTGATTTATCGATGTAAATAAGTTTGTTTTTCATATCAACATTTTGCCATTTTAGTGCTATGACTTCGCCAAGTCTCAGCCCAGTATAAAGACTCAAAAGGATTCCAAAATAATAGCCCCTGCCACTTTCCAAAATATAGTTTTCAAGTTTTGTTTGTTCTTGTTTTTCAAGTGCTTGTACTTTTCTTATTTGCTCACACTTCAAATGTGTGGTTATTGCCATTCTTTCTTTTATTAAACCCTTTTCAAAAGCAAAAACAAGGCTTCGGTTTATCAAGCTTTTTAATAGTTTTGATGTAGAATAAGAATATTTTGCATTAATATTAACAAAAAAATCATTTAGGTTGCTCGGTGTCAATTTCTTATTAAGTCTAACAACGTAAATATCATTCAATTGCAAATAAAATAGATATGTTTTTTGTTTTATAGAATATTTGATATCTTCCAAATATTTCTCCACGATGTTTTTCAATTTCATAAAAAAAATCTCCTCAGCAAATATTTTACTATGCTTAGAGAAATTTTGAATTATAACATTCAGAGTCTATTCATCTTCGTTTATTTTTATAGATTTTTTATCTTTGACTGCAAGCAATTCTTTGTTGTCAGCGTTTTGAGAACTGACTACTTTCGTCCCTGTCGACTTTTCAAAGTTACAATTTCAGTCGTCCGATTTTTTCGGACAACTGACTCCCCTCTTGTTTTAACTTTCTTTTTAAATCGTTCCAATATTTTCGTGGTTGAACACTATCAGTTAACACTTCAATTACATCAGTTTTGTATTTTTTCTTATCTTCAGAAACCAGTTTCAGTACGTAACAATTTGATACGACCTGACTTCCTTCTTTTAAAATTTTAATTATACTATATTTTT
>CALDMJ010000127.1 GCA_937914725.1 uncultured Clostridia bacterium
GTGCCTTTGATAATTGTCGCGGGCTAATGTACATTAGCGCACCTAACGGCATTAGCCGTATTGAAAACGCCGCTTTTGATGGCTGCAAAAACCTTTTTTCGCTAGAAATAAACTCAGCAACAAACGCAGCCGAGCGTGCGTTTGACTTAAGCAGAATAAGGGAACTTAATATTGTTGACAAAAACATAAAATTGACGCTTGACTACAATATTTTGTCTTTATCAAATAGTGGAAATGCAATTACTTTGAACCTTGGCGAAAACAAACAACTAAAGCAATCCATATATATAGATTTAAAAAACAATCAAACTTATAAATTTGATTTTGACGACCTCAATACGAAAATTAAAGACTTCAGCACCGTCCACGAAATCGTTGGAACAAAAGCGCTTGTTGAATGGGTAAATTTGATAGCAAAGATTCAAAAAATCGCCCCGCAAGCCGTCCGCTTACCGCAAGCGGAAGCGCTAATCACGCTTGAAACGGATGAAGAAAAACGTGAGTTTGTCGAAAATTTAGGGAAATACAACAAAATTAGCGGCAAATATAGAAATTTGAATCTCTATGACCGTGCGCAAGTGCTAAAAATATGCAAACTGTTAGGTGTATTCGAAAACGACGACAAGCAGTTCATAGTCGCAGCGAATACCTTAAGTAAAGACTTGCCCAATTTCATAGAAAAAATGAGCGGCGAAAATATAGCCACACACGGTGATGCTAATTTTCTAATTGCTGATTGGTTCAAAAAAATTGATTATCCGCAAAATTTCAGCGCAAAACGCGCAAAATTTTTCATCGACAACTACAAAACGCTTTTGGAGAATAATAAAACCGACTTGCTTGCAATTGCAATCAACAATTTTGATGACTTTGCAAAGTCAATCAATGTTGTAACACCCGACAAAATCGAACAAATTTTGGTCGAAGAAATGTCGAGCGACGTTCCCCAAAATCGCAGGGAACTCGCGCATCTAATGGCACTGCAAGGCGTTGTTGGGAGCGAAAAATTTACAAAACTTAGCCAAATTATGGCGCAAGCGGAGCAGAATTATCCAAACATTTATGACGACGTCATAAATGTCAAGTCAAGGCGTTTTGACCGTAAAACTGCCACAAAGCTTACTGATACCACGGATGCCAATTTTCAATATGAGTGGTTAGAAAAAGATAGTCCGTATAATTTACTCATCGGCAACATATGCGGGTGCTGTGCAAAACTTGGCGGAGCAGGTGAAGATATAATGTACAAGTCTGCTACACACCCAGACGTCCAAACAATGGCGATAAGACGCAAGGACGGTGAGTACATCGGAAAAGCAACAGTGTATCTCAACCGCGACAAATGTTATGCCGTTTTCAATAATATTGAACTCAACCGCAATTTTTCTTCGCGCGCAAAACCAGCGCAACTAAATGAGGTTTTGGACGCATTCTTGCGTGGCGTCAATGCCTTTGTTAAAGCATATAATAGACATGCTACCGAACCACTCAAAACCGTCACAGTCGGCGCCGACCGCAATAAAGTCATCGACCAAATGCGCGCGCGCCTGCCGCAAAGTAGCAAACTTTTTGCATCAATCGACTATGAAAACTACAAAAAGGGCGGCGATAGTGGCGAACAGCAATTTGTCGCGTATGATTGCGCGCAACCTATAAAGTCAAAAACCGAATTAGAAATGAAAAAATAACTTACAAATGGAAAAAAACAAGGGGAAAACGAATGAAAAGGTAGCAAAAGAGCAACTACTTTAGTATGTTTCATTATATTGCTGAAAAAAAGGTACATTTGTAATTATGATACTTGGTTATGTGCTAAATTTTTGTGCCAACGTGGTGTTTACATTTGTTGCCGCTCATTTGTTGGAGTCAATAGGGCAGGGTAAATTTGATGACATAATTTTTTATGCAACAATTGAGTTTTTGACAGTTCTTTCAATGCGGTTGTTTTGGGGTGTTTCTTACTATTGTTACTCAAAATTGCAGTCACACCGCATTGCAGGCATTCAAAAAGATTGTAATAAGAAAATGTTTGAAATTTCATCCCCGACCTACTCATCGGCGAGCAGTGGAGTGTTTTTAAACCGCATTGTTACCAAGCCCGCTATTGCATTTAAAATGTTTGAAAGTATATTGTCAAGTGCAATGTGTGTTTTAACAAGTGTTGCAGTCGTAGGGTATATAGCATTTATGGATTGGGCGCTTGGCTTGATAATCGTGGCAGGTTTAGCGTTATCAGCACTTTTAATTTATTTTCACAACAAAATACAAGCTGGGATGTATACAAGAGTCGATAATGCCGAGAATGAATTTAACACCACGTTGCTCGAAGCAATAAGAGGGGCGCGCGATGTTAAATGCTTAAATTTACAAGAAAACATAAAAAAAGAAATGGCTATGGTAACGGATAAATTTGTACTTTGTGATACTAAAGCGAGAAGCGCTATGATAGTTTTAGATGTCGTTGAAAAATTAATCATACTTGATGTCTATGATATGTCAATTAAGGAAAATCTTAAACTCGCAAAGCCCGACGCCCCCGACGTCACTGACAATGAAATTGCCGACGTTGTGGAAAGGGCAGCACTCAAGGGATTTATCGACCGATTACCGTACAAACTTGATACAATCATCGGTGAAAACGGCTTGAAACTTTCGGGCGGGCAAAAGCAGCGCCTCGCAATCGCGCGCGCGTTTTTAAAGGACAGTAAAATTGTCGTCTTTGACGAAAGCACCAGCGCGCTAGACAATGCCGCGCAAACCTACGTCCAAAACAGTATCGACGAATGCGAAGGCAAAACAGTCGTTATTGTCGCGCACCGCCTCAGTACAATCATCAATGTCGATAAAATCTATTTCTTGCAAAACGGTTCAATTGTCAATAGCGGAACATTCGACTACCTAATGAATAATGACGAAGCGTTCAAAGAACTATTCTTGACCGAACTTGCTTAGCCCACGACATACAAAATTGCGCATAAGTTAGATTTTATATCATTGGAATGATATAAAATATTGTATTTGAGATGGGAAAACATTCTGCGCGTAACACTCAAAACAATCAAAATGTATTTTTGAAGTTTATGAATAAAATGCCTTAGCAACATATATTAGGAGCAAAAATGATTATCACATCAAAACAAAATGAAAAAATAAAGTTGATAGAAAAACTGCACACCAAAAAAGGACGTGCCGAACATAAAAAACTGGTAATAGAAGGGCGTAAAAGTCTCGTCGATTGTAAGAACTTTGATGTTTCATTCGATTATATCTTGTACACTCCCGAAAATGCGGACTTTGTCTGCGATTTCTCGTGCGAAAAATACGAAGTTTCAGCGGAATTATTGAAAGAGTTGTCCTCACAAGTGACGCCGCAAGGCGTCCTTGCCGTTGTCGCGCAACCAGCGCCTGCGACCGCGCGCCCCACAACAAACTATATTGTCGTGGACGGCGTCCAAGACGCGGGCAATCTCGGCACAATCTTGCGCACCGCGCTTGCCACGCAGTTTATGCGTGTCGTTTTGATTGATTGCGTCGACGTATTTTCGGAAAAAGTGATAAATTCATCAATGACCGCAGTGTTTAAACTGGAACTAAAAAAATGTAAGCGTGACGAGTTCGCCACACTAAAAAATGAGTATGGTTTTCCATTGTATGTTGCCGACTTAGATGGTAAAAATGCTTTGCAATTGGACACCGAATGTGGTATAATAGGACTAGTTGTTGGCAACGAAGGTAACGGAGTTTCTACGCAGGTAAAACGCGTGGCGGACAAAATTATAACGTTGCCAATGGATAAAAATATTGAATCATTGAATGTCGCAGTTTCAGCAGGCGTTTTGATGTATATATTGAAGTATAATTTGAAAGGAGAAAATTGATAACTATGTCAGGTCATAGCGAGTGGGCGAACAAAAAACACAGAAAAGAGAAATCGGACGCCCAAAAAGCAAAATATTTCACAAAAATTGGTAGGGAAATCTCAGTCGCAGTCAAAGTCGGCGGCAGTGCTGACCCTAATCTAAACACCCGCCTTGCCGCAGCAATCGCCAAAGCAAAGCAATATAATATGCCTAACGACAATATCGCGCGCAGCATCAAAAACGCAGCAGGGCTCGGCGACAAAAATAATTATGAGGAAGTTACATATGAGTGCTACGGACCTTGCGGCACCGCGTTTATTGTCCAAACACTCACGGATAACAAAAACCGCACCGCAGGTGACGTCCGCCACATTTTTGAAAAAAGTGGCGGCAGTATGGGAACAACTAACTGCGTGTCATTTATGTTTGATAGACTCGGCGTCATTAGCGTCGACCTTGAGGGAAAATCGGCTTCCGACCTTGAGGACGCGTGCATTATGATTGACGGCGTGCAAGACTTTAAGACTGACGACGACAGTTTTGTCGTTTACACCGACCCAAGCCGCGTGTTGGATGTTGCAAAGCAACTTGAGGAGCAGGGCTACAAGGTAGAGTCCTCACAAGCGGAAATGGTTGCGCAAAGCCTTTTGGAACTTGACGACGAAAAAATGGAAAGTTTTGAAAAGCTTCTTGAAAAACTTGACGACAATGATGACATTCAAGAATACTATCACAATGTCAAATTGTAATCTCACTAAAGGAATACTATGTTGATTTTAGGAATCGACCCGGGGCTTGCAACTGTCGGCTTTGGGCTTGTAGAAAAGCAAAATTATGATTTTGAAGCGGTCGACTATGGAATTATATCTACCCCCAAAGACGATATTTTCCCCGAGCGCTTGCTTTCTATTTATAACGCCGTTAATGCACTGATTGACAAATTTAAGCCTGACGCGATTGCGATTGAAGAATTGTTTTTTATGAAAAACATAACAACAGGTATACCCGTCAGCCACGCGCGCGGGGTTACGCTGCTTGCGTGCTATCAAAAAATGAAGAACATTTATGAGTACACACCTATGCAAATCAAACTTGCACTGACTGGCACGGGCAGTGCGGACAAACATCAAATGCAGTATATGACGAAAAGTATTTTGCGCCTTTCGGACATTCCGCGCCCCGATGACGCTGCGGACGCGCTTGCGGTCGCGATTTGCCACGGTCAAACCAATCAATGCCTTGTCGACAACCTCATTAAATAAAGCGGAATAAAAACATTGTTAAATTATAAGGAAAACTATGATAAATTATATTGAAGGCAAAGTCATTGCCAAAATCGAGGGTTACGCAATCATCGAGAACAACGGCATCGGGTACGAAATCAATGTTTCAAATACAACATTGGTTCAACTGCCCACAATCGGCGAAATCGCGCACATTCACACTGTTATGCTTGTCAAAGAGGACGACATTTCATTGTTCGGGTTCGCCACGCTAGAGGAAAAGGAACTGTTTAACAAACTGACAACCGTTTCAGGTGTCGGCGCAAAAAGTGCGCTTGCTATTTTGTCAAGCCAGTCCTACGCGTCACTTGTCGCGTGCATAATCAATGGTGACGCAAATACCCTTGCCAAAGCCAAGGGAATCGGCAAAAAGACTGCCGAACGCATAGTTTTGGAACTAAAAGACAAAGTTAGCGCCGTCGACGCCCTTAGTATTCGTGCCAATTGCCTTGATGAAAGCAGTATTATGATTAGGCAGGATGTCGCGGACGCAATCGACTTGCTCGTAAGTCTCGGCATCCCAAGCGGGCAAGCAACCACGCTAGTCAAGCGATTCGCCGAAGAATACAACACGGCGGAAGAACTTGTCAGCCACGCACTCCAAAATCTCAACAGTTAAAAAACAAACAAATTTAAAATTTGGGTAAAAATATGGATTATGAAGATAATAGGTTTATAACAAGCACAAAAAAGATGACCGATATTGATGTTGAAAATAGTTTGCGACCAACTACGCTAAACGATTATGTCGGTCAGTCGAAACTCAAGCAAAATTTGCGAATCTACATTGAAGCTGCCAAAAGCCGCAAAGAGCCACTTGACCACGTCTTGTTGTTTGGACCGCCGGGGTTAGGTAAAACTACGCTCTCGCATATCATCGCAAGCGAACTCGGCACGCAACTCAAAATCACCAGCGGACCCGCAATAGAACATGCTGCCGACCTTGCTGCAATTTTGACAAATCTCGGCAAAAACGATGTCCTTTTCATCGATGAAATTCACAGATTGAACCGCGCCGTCGAAGAAATTTTGTACCCCGCTATGGAAGATTTTGCCCTCGACTTTGTCGTCGGCAAAGGCCCCAGCGCACGTAGTATGCGTTTGAAAATCCAGCCGTTTACGCTGATAGGCGCAACAACCCGCGCAGGTATGATAACTGGGCCACTTCGTGATAGATTCGGTGTTTTGGCGCGTCTTGAAATGTATAATGAGCGTGAACTCGCCGAAATTTTGCGCCGTAGCGCAAATATCTTGAACATCCATATTGATGAGGATGCCAGCATTGAAATTGCCAAGCGCTCCCGCGGAACGCCGCGCCTTGCAAACCGCTTGCTAAAGCGCGTCCGCGACTTTGCCGAAGTCGTAGGGCAAGGCGTAATCGACCTACAAATGGCGCAAAAGGCGCTCAATATGATGGAAGTCGACGAACTCGGGCTCGACTATACCGACCGCAAAATTTTGCGTACAATCATCGAAAAGTTTGACGGAGGCCCCGTCGGGCTTGACACGCTCTCCGCATCAACTGGGGAAGAAGCAACAACTCTCGAGGATGTCTTTGAGCCATACTTGTTGCAACTTGCGTTCATAGCGCGCACAAATCGCGGACGTGTCGCACTCCCGCGTGCCTATGATCACCTCGGCATCAGTATCGACAAGGACAAAAAACAGGAACTTGAGGAACTAGAAAAATTGGTTCAAGCAGTCGATGCTACTACCGAAAACTAATTGTGCAGCGCGATTTGGTCGTTAAAGAATAACCTCTAAAAGGAAAACATATGAGAGAAAGAAACAAAAATTTTAGTTATGAAGTCGTCCACGAATGCGCTCAAACAGGTGCGCGCATCGGGCGTCTAACAACGCCGCACGGTGTAATCGAAACGCCCGTATATATGCCTGTCGGTACACAAGCAACGGTCAAAACAATGACGCCAAAGCAAGTCGAAGAATGCGGTGCGCAAATCATTCTTGCAAACACATATCACTTGTTCTTGCGACCGGGTGAAGCAACAGTCAAAAAGGCAGGTGGGTTGCACGACTTTATGAACTGGCACAAGCCGATTTTAACCGACAGCGGCGGTTATCAGGTTTTTTCATTGACAACAATGAAAAAACGTAATG
>CALDMJ010000128.1 GCA_937914725.1 uncultured Clostridia bacterium
TCCTCACTGACCCCGCCACAGGCGAACTCAAGCAATTCACCGCGCCTCTACCAACCTATTTTGAGGACACCCTCAACAAACTGCCAAAATGCTAGAATTGATTGTAGAGTTACGCAAAAGTGACAGTTATAGTGTGCAAATTTTGGGAAAAGTGTCAAATTTTGAAAATTTACAATAGCGTATATCATATAAGAATTGGGCTCAAAAGTGATAACTGGTTGAGCCTTTTTCAAAAGTTGACAAAATAATGGTAAAAATTACAAATTAAAAGGTAAAAAGTGTGGACAAAACTTTCAAAACTTGATATAATATATCGTAACGGAAGCAAACCAAAATGTTTTGCGAACGAATGGCCGCCTTTTCGGCAGTCACAATGTTTTGTTTGTTGTTAATCAAACAAAGCAAATAAATTGAAGGAGAATATTATGGCTAAAGGTGATTTTGGAAAATTCCTTAACATTCTTGCGTACATTAGTATCGTGCTAGTCGCAGTTGCCCTCGTTTTATCGAAAATCTTGGGTTGGGCGAAAGCGGGGCAGGACATTGCAAGTGCAATGCAATTAGTTGCCAACATTCTTGCTTATTTCATTACCGCAATCGCTGCGTTTTACTATGTTAGAAGCAAGAAAAATATTTGGTTCACAATCGTTTACATCGTGTGCCTTGTGTTGATTATTGTATTTATTTGCTTAATTGGTTTTAATGTATAATTATGAAAAAACAACAGAAAATATTGTTCACAACAATGGCGTGCCTCACAGGTGGCGCTATGTTGTTTATGGTTCTATCTAAAGTGGAACCAGCATTGTTAATGGTTGGATTGGCGCTGCTGTCAGTGTTTTTTGGACTGCTCACATATGTGAGTATAGTCACAATGCGTAAGCAGGAGCGCCAAGCGCGCAACCGTGAAATTGAAGAACTAATGAATGCGGAAGATGACGACGTCGTGATTGAGTCAAAAAAGAAAAAACGACTACATCTAGATAAATACAGTTATGTAATGCTCAGCATAATTGCAATGTGCGTATGCATCTATATGTTCATTCGTTCTATTATATCATTTTGAGCGAACCTTCGCTCATTTTTGTCAAACTAGGAGAGAAAAATGGAAAACAAAATAATTAGTCAAGATGAAGAAAAAATAGTTTTGTCCGTCGAAATGAACGCGGAAGAATGGGACAAAGCGTTGCAATCCGCGTATGAAAAAACACGTAGCAAGTATAATATTGAAGGGTTTAGAAAAGGTAAAGCACCACGCAAGGTAATTGAAAAATTCTATGGCGACAATGTGTTCTTTGAAGAGGCGTTCAACGACTCAATTTCTGAATTTTATATTAAATATTTGCAAGAAAATAAGGGCATCAAGCCTTTGAACAGTTATCCTGATTTCAAAATTGACGACCTCAGTAACAACGGCTACAAAGTAACTATGACAATCGCCCTCACACCAAAAGTAGAACTTGGTGCGTATAAAGGGCTGGAAGTCAAGAAAATTACCCACGAAGTTAAGGACGAAGATGTCGAGAACGAAATTAAGCGTATGCTTGCAGCGCAAGCAACCGAAGTAGAATGTGACCTTGACAAAGCGGTTGAAAACGGTGACATTGCAGTCATCGACTTTGACGGCACAATCGACGGGGAAAGATTTGATGGCGGACTTAGCGAAGATTACCCGCTCGAAATTGGCAGCCACACATTCATCGACACGTTTGAAGACCAACTTATCGGACTCAAAAAAGGGGATACAAAGGACGTCAAAGTTAAATTCCCTGAAGATTATGGCGCAAAGAATTTGGCAGGCAAGGACGCAGTGTTCTATGTAACAATAAAAGAAATTAAGCAAAAGAAGTTGCCAGAACTTACTGACGAATTTGCTAAATCACTTGGCGAATTTGAGGACGCAAGCGCATTGCGCGCGTTCATCCGCTCAGCGCTCGAAAAGCAAGCAGCGCAACGCTCGCAACACGAAACTGAAAACGCGCTTGTTGACTTGATTGTCGAAAAGAGCAAGGTCAAAGTTCCCAAAGATATGGTTGACGCACAACTTGAAAATATGATGCGCGATATTGAATATAGACTTATGTATCAAGGCGTGTCGCTCGAGCAATACGCAAAAATGTCAGGCACAACCGTCGAACAGTTGAAAGAAGAAAGACGTGCCGACGCTGAAAAATCAGTTAAGACAAGACTTGTTCTTGAAAAGATTATTGAGGACGAAAAAATGGAAATCACTCCTGAAGAAGTCGACAATAAAATACAAGAACTTGCAAAAAATTCTAATAAATCTTTTGAAGAATTTAAAAAATCATTGCCTAAGCAACAACTCGACTATATAATTAATGACGTTATTGTCAATAAACTATATGACTACCTCGCAAGTCAAAACACCTTTGCCGAATAGTCGGCTTCTGTGGTTACCGTCCCTACGTCTCACTAGCTTTTGAGGGCGGCGCACATTAGCGTCTTTCTAAATGCGGTATAACTCGTGTGGCGTAGGCCACTGCTGCAGATACTGTCCCTACACACAAGTGGCAATCTAGGACGGCATACGCTATGTCTTTCTATTGGTTAAATCGCTCGTGTTGCATAGGTCACTGCTATAGGTACTAGCGGGGATAGCCCCGCGGCTGCAGGTACTGTCACTACACGCAAGCTGCTTTTGAGGACGGCATATATTGTTGCCTTTCTATGCGACTAGTATTCGTGGGACGATAGAGTACGGCTACATTCCAAATCTAAAAATTAATGTTGACACGGCTCCCGCCGTGTTAATTCACGAAACAAGGAGTAAATTATGTTGATACCATCAGTTATAGAAAAAAATGCTAACGGAATATTCAATTACGACATCTATTCGCGTCTACTTGAGGATAGAATAATATTTTTGCCTCCATATCCAATCAATGCCGAAATCGCAAATTCCGTCATCGCGCAAATGTTGTATCTTGAATCAAAAGATAAAAATAAGGATATATTCCTTTATATTGACAACCCAGGTGGCGAAGTTTATAGCGGGATGGCAATCATCGACACAATGAACTTCATCTCTTGCGATGTCTCCACAATTTGCGTGGGGCTAGCCGCATCAATGGCATCGTTGATTTTAGCTAGTGGCGCGAAAGGAAAGCGCTTTGCGCTCCCGCACAGTCGAATTATGATTCACCAACCACACAGTGCAGCCGAAGGGCAAACAACGGATATTCTCATTCAAGCAAACGAGTCTCAACGAGTGAAGAAGGAATCTATCAATCTTTTGTCTAAAGCCACTGGTAAAACTATTGACGAAGTCACCAAAGATATGGACCGTGACAACTATATGACGTCTAAGGACGCAAAAGAGTACGGAATTATTGACGACGTTATGTCCGCGCGCCAAATCAAAACAAAATAACTAGGAGAATTTATGACATATAACGACGAATTAAAATGTTCATTTTGCGGAAGAAGTAAAAAAGAAGTCGGCAGATTGGTTTCCAACGCCGAGGGCGATATTTGCATCTGTGACACCTGCGTTAAAGTGTGCCGCGAAATTTTAAACGCGGACGAAAGAACAATGTCTACAAACGAAAAAGTGAATTTGTTACCCCCTGAAGAAATCAAGGCATTTTTGGACGAGTTCATCGTGGGACAAGACGACGCAAAGCGCATCTTGTCAGTGGCAGTCTACAACCACTATAAGCGCATAAACTACCTTGCTGACCACAGTGACAACGAAGACACCGTAGAACTTGACAAAAGCAACATCTTGCTTATCGGTCCAACAGGTAGCGGTAAAACATTGCTTGCAAAAACGCTTGCCAAAATTTTGGACGTCCCATTTGCTAGCGCGGACGCTACAACTCTCACCGAAGCAGGTTATGTCGGTGACGACGTCGAAAATATATTGCTAAAATTGATTGTCGAAGCAAAATTTGATATCAAGCGTGCCGAACGCGGAATAATCTATATCGACGAAATCGACAAAATTGCCAAAAAATCGGAAAATAGGTCAATCAGTCGCGATGTTTCAGGCGAAGGTGTGCAACAAGCATTGTTGAAAATTCTTGAAAGCACAGTCGCAAATGTTCCACCTCAAGGCGGACGCAAACACCCACAACAAGAAACAATCCCAATCGACACAACAAACATCTTGTTCATTTGCGGCGGCGCATTCGTTGGATTAGATAAAATTGTTGAAGAAAGAAAATCAGAAAAGAAAAGCGTCGGTTTTGTTTCCGAAGCAAGTGAAGAAGTCGACCAAAAAGACTACAAATTTGTCAAAGATATGCAACCGCAAGACCTCATCAAATTCGGTCTCATCCCCGAATTTGTCGGGCGTCTACCAGTTGTCACAGGCTTGCAACCACTTGACGAAGCATCACTCATTAATATCATTACAAAACCGAAAAACAGCATAATCAAACAATATAAACAAATGTTTGCAATCGACGGCGTCGAACTTGAGTTTACCGACGACGCAATCAAATACGTCGCCGAACGCGCCATAAAACTCGGCACAGGCGCGCGCGGCTTGCGCACCATAATGGAAGAAAGTATGCTTGAACTTATGTACGAAATTCCGTCGGATAAATCAATCAAGAAAATAGTCATCACGCGTGACTACCTCGACAAAAAAGCGGACGCCGACATCACGCGCGGTGAAGAAGTTCCCAAAATTGAGAAAGTCAAGCGCGAGCGTAAACCCGAACCTAAAGTCGATATGAGAGTCGTCCACAACTAAAAAAATACAAAAAGAATATCAAACCGATTGAAAAACGTTTGATATTTTTTTGTTATTGTGGTAAACTAGAGCCGTAAAAACATTATAAGTG
>CALDMJ010000129.1 GCA_937914725.1 uncultured Clostridia bacterium
GAATTGTTTCGCTACACAAATTTGCGGATAATGCCGTCACGCGCGGCGACGCGGGGTGCGGGCAGTGGGTTTGCGTCGAGTTGCAAAAACCGCTTTATGATTTATTAAGTAAAAATATTTATATAAATGAACTAGACAATGCGTTTACGGCAATTAATGATGACCTCAAAAATACGTTTGAGCACGTGCCCAAAGCGAGTTTTGACGTCGTTTTGTGCAATCCGCCGTATGAAAAAGCAGACACAGGTTTTAAGAAAACAAGCGAATCTGATATGATTGCGCGTGCAGAAGTTGCGACAAACTTTGAGGAAATCGCGCGCGTCGCGGGTGGCGCATTGAGGTTCGGCGGCGCGTTCTATTTTCTTGCGAAAAGTGAGAGGCTGTTTGAAATCGCAATCGTGCTAAACAAGTATAATATGCGCGTCAAATCGGTTGAGTTTATCACAAAAAACAACCGCTTCCGCCTCGCGCTTGTTAAAGCGGTTGTCGGCGCAAAGCACGGCTGCGACTTCTCCGTGCACGCTTGAGGGGCTATGACATCAATAGTTAAATGAATTACATTTTAGAGGATTGAAGAATGGTAGATTCGAGGGAATATCAATTTTATTTTGTGGGCACGCCGATTGGAAATTTTGCTGAAATGACCTATCGCGCGGTCGATATACTAAAGTCGGTGGATGAAATTTGGTGCGAGGATACGCGCCATTCGCTGCCACTACTAAAATTTTACGATATAGCAAAGCCGCTACAGAGTTTTCACAAGTTTAGTGATGACGGCAAAGTAGAGTTGTGCTTGCAAAAATTAAGTGAGGGCAAGCGCATTGCGTACATTAGTGACGCGGGTATGCCGTGTATCAGTGACCCCGGCAACAGACTTTCGCAAATGTTGATTGAAAACGGCATCGAATTTACGGTTGTTTCGGGTGCGTGTGCGTGCATAAATGCGCTGCTTTTGAGCGGGCTATCAACTGACAACTTTTACTTTGTCGGTTTTTTGAAAGACAAAAACAAATTGCGCCTTGAACAACTTGAACGCGTGCGTGATTTAATGACGACGCTTGTTTTTTATAGCAGCGTCCACGACATAAACAGCGACCTTGCGTTTTTGGCGGAACACTTAGGCGGCGCGCGCAAATGTGCCGTGTGCAAGGAAATTAGCAAAATGCACGAAACGGTTTTGCGCGGCACACTTGCGGATGTGCGCGTCATTGAGCCGCGCGGGGAATATGTTGTTATTGTCGAGGGTGCGGCGGAAGTGGCGTGCGACCCAGAGGTAGAACTCAAGCGACTGCTTGACAGCGGAGTCGACGGCAAAGAAGCAGTCAAGCAGGTTGCTAAACTTTGCAACCTACAAAAAAACGTAGTTTATCAACTATACATCAAGCGGGGATAGGTGGCAAACGCCACAAGTGTGGGTTTGTGCGGCATAGGCGCCGCGGCTGCGGGTTTGTCGAGTGGCATTACATTATATGAAAGTAGGTACATAGTTAATTGACTATGTACCTTTTGTTTGTTGGCGCGGTCAAGGTTGTTGCATACCCATAATGAAGCGGGTTGCCCTTCCGGGAGATTGCCACGTTGGTCGAAATGACAATGGGGGTGGGTGGCTTACTACAGGAAAAGGATGCTTTATTATAGTGCTGGCGCGGTAGGCAAGTGGGTATCTTACCATTTTTATAAGGTTTTTCTTTATATAAATTATTTATCTTCGTTATTTTTATTCTTATTTACGTCAATTTCGAGCAAATCTTTGTTGGTTGCATTTAGTGGCGAAATTACTTTTGTCCCAAGCCGCTTTTCAATATCTTTTCGCGTGTTTCTTGCGACCTGTCCGCCTTGTCTCGCGATGTTTTTACTATTTTCAAAGGTTTCAGGCTTTTGTTGGCGCGAAAGTAGTGTCGTAGTAACTTCGGCAAGCTGGTTAAGCGTTAACTCAATATTTGTCATATTGTCCCTTAGGTTCTCTTTCTTGAGTCCTTTCAGTTGTTTGTATTCTTGGACAGATAGTCCAGCCCACGCTTTTGTCATTTCGTTTGTGAGAATTGCATAGTCTTTTTCATTTTCAATGCCACGATTTTTCCACTCATCGGTGAGTTCTTTTCGCATTTCAATGGTTTGAAACCTTTGATTTATCCAACCCTCGGTATAGCCTTTTGCGCGATAAAATTCGGCGCCGCGCATAATTGCTTTTTCGGGGTCGGCAATTTCGTCGAGTCGCTCACTTCCAACTTGTGCAAGCCACATTTTAAATGGTTCTGCTTTTGGCGACGGAATAGATTGAACTAACCTTAAAAGCCACTTTGTGTTTAACACGTCGGTATTGTAACTTTTCCCATCACTAGAAGGCAATTTCAGTTGCACGAGATTTTCGTGCAACTCACTTCCTTCTTGCTTCAACTTTCTTTTCAAATCGCTCCAATAATTTCTAGGTGTTTTACTATCACTAAAAATAGCACAAACATCGACGACTGAAAAATACCAGTCCTCCTCTTGCTCGTTCCACTGTGTTCTAATTTTTTTATCTTCAAAAACTTTAATGTTAGCCATATTTTTCTCCTATAGGCAAATTATATCATAAAGGAAAACATTTTGTATTAAAAAACATCAATTTGCTAATAAAGAATGACGAATTGACTGCAGGTTTGGCGGGGTTGCTAGTATTAATAAGATAAAACAACATTGCCAAAGTAAGTGTTAGTACTGACTATAATGTTATTTAGAGCGAAAATCAAACCCGCGCAATAGGGTTTTTAGAGCGTAGGAATCTCGCGAACCGCGTGCTACGCGTGCGGTATCGCGCCCTCAGGCTCGCACAGCGGTAGCAATATAAAGGAATATCTTTTGTAGGGAAAGTACTTGTAGCAGTGGCCTATGCCACTGGAAAAAGGTGTAAAAAGGACTTGATTTTGGCTGGAAAAAGGTGTATATTATGAAAAATAAAAGTATATAATACACTCAAGAGAGGTGATAAAAATGAAGAAAAATGGCGAAAATACTGTATTTCTTAAAAGAAAGGTCGACATTGGCTACAGGTTTTGGTTGGGTGGCTTACCATAAAAAAAGTAATTCTTTATAAATTAGTGCAAAATAAATTTTATATGAAAACGCATAGCATAATTGTTATGCGTTTTTGTGGCAAACGCTTGATTTATTGGCTATAAAAGTATATAATATACTGGAAAAGATTGTTGGCGCAGTTATGCGCTCATATTTTTTGCGGGTAACTACATTTTATATTTTTTTTGTGTGACAAACTGTGTTACTGTGTGCAAAACTACGTTGTGGTAGATAAAACTATTTGTGGCGTAGTTTGGACGGGGTTGTTTCGTAGGAGTGTTGTTGCTACAAAATGACTGACAATCTATTTATATTCATTGCTCGCGGCGGGGCGGGCGCAAAACAACAAAGTGAGGATTTTTATAATGTTGGATAAAAAGTATAATTTTACCGAAAAAGAGGCTAAGTGGCAAAATTATTGGTTTGAAAATGATGTTTACAAGTTTGAAAAGAGTGGTCCGAAAAAGATTTTTTCGATTGACACGCCGCCGCCAACTTGCAACGGCAAGATTCATATGGGGCATTTGTCGAGTTATATGCACATTGAGACCATTGCGCGCCACCATAGGATGCTGGGCGAGAACGTGTATTTTCCGTTCGGGTTTGACGACAACGGTTTGCCGACTGAGCGATATGTTGAAAAGGTTATCAAGAAAAAGGCATATCAATTGCCGCGCGCGACTTTTATTGACCTTTGTATGAAAGAGACGCAAAAACTTGAGGAAGAGTTTTTTGACTTATACAAAAAGGCGGGCTTTAGTTGCAATTTGAAGCGTCATTATTCAAGCATTTCGCCGAGAACACAACAAATTTCTCAGCAGTCGTTTATTGATTTATATAATAAAGGATACATATATCGTCAAGAGGCGCCGACGCTTTGGTGCACTGAGTGCCAGACGGCGTGCGCGCAGAGCGAACTTGAGGACAAAGAAATTGAGAGCACTTTCAATTACCTAAAGTTTTACATTGAGGGAGCGGATGAGTTTGTAACAGTTGCGACGACGCGCCCTGAAATGCTTTGCGGCGTTGTGTGTGTGTTCATCAACCCTAATGATGAGAAAAATCAACACCTGCTAAATAAAAAACTCGTTGTTCCGTACTTTGGCTACACGGTGCCTGTTTTGGCTGACGATATGGTCGATATGGAAAAGGGTTCGGGCGTGGTTATGTGCTGCACGTTTGGCGACACGGTCGACAAAGAGTGGCAGAGAAAGCACAATTTGGAGATTAAAAAGTGCTTTACGGACGACGGCAGGATGACGGCGCTTGCGGGCGAGTTCGAGGGGCTCAAAATCGTTGAGGCACGCGCGGCGGTAATCGAGAAACTGAAGGAAAACGACTTGCTTATCAAGCAAGATAGCATTGTGCACGCCGTTTCGACGCACGATAGATGCGGAACGCCTGTTGAAATCGCGGTCAAGAAGCAGTGGTTCATTGACGTTTTGAGCCATAAGCAAGAACTTTACGGCGCGGGACTCAAGGCGAACTGGCATCCACAATTTATGCGTGCGCGCTATCTCAACTGGGTTGAGAATTTGGCGTGGAACTGGTGCATTTCGCGCCAGCGCTACTTTGGAGTTCCTTTCCCAGTTTGGTACTGCAAGAACTGTGGCAAAACCGTTTTGGCGGACGTTGCGGACTTGCCCGTTGACCCACTAAAGCACCAGCCAAACAAGCCTTGCGAGTGCGGATGCTGCGAGTTTGAGCCTGAAACGGATGTTATGGACACGTGGGCGACGAGCAGTTTGACACCGCAAATTTGCACCGACCTTGAGACGGGCAAAGGGCTTAGTGATGAAATGGTTCCTATGTCGCTGCGCCCGAACGCGCACGACAACATTCGTGTGTGGGATTTCTATACGATTGTCAAGAGCCTATACCACTTCAACAAACTGCCGTGGACTGACTTGATGATTTCGGGGTACGTCACGAGCGAGGACGGGTCGAAGTTGTCGAAATCTAAGGGCAATAGCAAGGACACGCCGCAGGAGATTATCAAAAATAATTCCGCCGACGTCACGCGCTATTGGGCAAACAGCCTTTCGCTTGGCAAGGATACAGCGTTTTCGTACGTCGAGTTTGATAACGGCAAAAAACTTGTCAACAAGATTTGGAACGTCAGCAAGTTTGTTTTGTCGTTCCTTGAGGGGTACACGCCAAAATCGGTGCAACTTGAGATCATTGATGCTTGGATTTTGGAAAGATACAAAGATTTGTATAAAAAATTCATCAAGAATTTGAACAATTATGAAATTCCGCTTGCGATGAACGAACTTGAAAAGTTCTTCTGGAATTTCTGCGACAACTATGTTGAGATTGTAAAGCGTCGTTTGTATAATCCTGACATTTACGGGCAAGAAAAGTGCGATTCGGCGAAATACGCTTGCTACAATGTGCTTTTGGGGATGCTCAAGATGTTTGCGCCTGTGCTGCCGCACATAACTGAGGAAATCTATATGGATTACTTTGCGGGCATTGAGGGGCAAAAGTCGATTCACGTGTCGGGGTATCTTGATTTGGGCGGCGATGTGGATACGCAACTTATTGAGAACGGGGATGCGATTTGCGACATTGTTTCGCTTGTGCGTCAATACAAGTCGACGAACAAGGTTTCGCTGAAGGCTGAGATTGAGGACATTACGATTACGTCGGGCATCAATGACTTTTTGAGGTCGGCTGAGGCGGACATAAAGGGCGTGTGCGGCGTTCGCGCCGTCAACTACATTGACGGCGACTCTCTCAACCTTTCCATCGGCTCCATTGTCCCAGACGCCACTGGTGCAGGCGGGGATAGCCCCGCTGCTGCAGGTACTGTCCCTACGGATAAGTAACTTGCGCGGACGGCGAACGAGTGTGCTTTCTATGGTATTTAATTCTCGTTGATGGGGATAGCCCGCGGTTACAGGTACTGTCAGTACGACGAATTGACCTTATTGTGTGGTAAGGTATTGATGGTTCGCGCGGATGCAATAACGTGCGGCTACAGGATTGGCGCGTTACTAATAATAAATAAAACAACTTTACCGAGCGAGTGTTAGTACGGGCTTGATTGTCATTTCGGGCGAAAAATTAAACTCGCGTAGTAGAGATGAGGTGTAGGAATCTCGCGAACTGTGTGTCTCGCGTGCGGTATCGCGTCCTCAGGATTGCACGGCGTCAGCACTATAAAGAAGTATATCTAATTGTGTGGCTTGCCATAAAATAAGGTTATTATTGATTGATTGCGTGGGTGCGATAGCACACGGCTGCAGGTACTATTTTCGCGTCAGCAAATATAAAGGAATATCATTATGAAAGAAAAGAAGCCGAAAATAAAGAATGCAAGGCTGAGGGGGCTTGTTATAATGATTGTGTCCGCGTGCCTTGCGGTGGCAGATGTGGTTGTGTCCGCCGTGATTAATGCGAATAGTCATATAAACGCGTTGCGCGCGGGCGAGGTTTTAGGAATACTATTTTTTGCGCTGATTGCACTGGTTTTGTGGTTTGTCAATGGACTTTTGTTGTTCATTCGTGGCGAAAAGAAAAATCCCGACACACAAAACGCGCTTGAGGCAATGAAGCAAAATGAGCAGGACGAAAGCCACAACCCGTCCACCGACTCTACAAGCGCGGACAAAAACACGCGGAATAACGAGAGCAAAGATTAACTTGATTATATTGCAACTCTCACTATACAAATATAATTATAAAACAAATATTCATAATAAATTCACGCACTTTTGTGCTCTTTGAGCGTACAAGAGTACGTATAACACCCCCATAAGCGTGCGAAAAATGGCGTTTAAGGGGGTATTTTTTGAAGAAATTGCAAAAAATACCCCCATAACGGCGGTTTTTCTCAAATAATAGCGTTTACCATAATAGGAGTTTTCTTTTTGTAGGTTTAGAAGTATTAATAGGGTGGGTTTGTTCATTTGTTTTGATAAAATATGTTGTTTTTGGAATATTTAATTATTTGATGCCTCTTAATAAAGACGAAAGCACAATTATTGAATAATCTAATTTGTGCACATTAATTTTCAAAGTAAATTTTACTATGGACTTTACTTTGAGAATTAACGCAAATTACAAGCAATTATACAAAAATGCAAACAAGGTGAAAATCATTGCATTTTTGTTTTACATATGATGATATATCCTTATAGGAGGGAGAAATGGTAAAAAAGAGGACATTTGGCAGAGTTTGTTCGGCGGCGCTTTTGTGCGTGCTTATGCTGGCGGTTGCTGTCGGTTTTGCGGGTTGCGGCGGAAATAAGGACGGGGGCGGGGCAAGGTCAAACGATTATGAGTTGCTGACCGACGAAAAGTGGGGCGGTGAGGTTATTGTTCGCTTTGATTATTTCGGGGGTTGTGGCGTATTTTCCCGCGATTTCGCGCAGGGTTTCGAGTGGGCGAACCGTATGTATGGCGCGGGCGCGGTACGGGATGACGAGCATATCGCCTTCTTCCACTTCTTTGATGTTTAGGTTTGCTGATTTGATAATCGCGGGCGTTATGTTGTAGCGCTTTGCGATTTTTTCGATTGTGTCGTTATAACCGACTTTTATTAATATATTTTCCATATTTCCTCCTACGGGGATAGCCCCGTTGCTACAGGTACTGTCCCTACGCTTAAGTTGCTCGCGTGGATGGCAAGTTTATTGCTTGCTATACACTTTATTGTTCGTGTGGCGGGGAAGCCCCACCGAGAACTAACATAGATAAAATGTTGTCTACTTCGCCGCTTGCGAAAGCAAATTACTTGTAGGAACAGTACCTGCACCAGTGGCGTTATTTAGTACTTTTTTCTAGCACGCACAAGCCTATGTTATCGTCTTTAGTTATTTACTTGTAGGGACACTGCCTGCAGCCGTGCGCTATCGAACCGAGAACTAACATAGATAGAAAGTACAAAACTTTGCCGTCTACACAAGCCAAATACTTGTAGGAACAGTACCTGCAGCAGCGGGGCTATCCCCGTCGAGAATAAAAGCAAATAGAAAGTACAAAACTTTGCCGTCTACACAAGTCAAATACTTGTAGGAACAGTATCTGCAGCAGCGGGGCTATCCCCGATAGTAATATATGAGGGAGGGGAGGGCATATGATAAAATATGATAAAATTAGGACAATTTTTGAAAGCAGTGGCGCTGATAACAGTGTTTTCGCTGCTGACGCGCGCGCTGGGCTTCGCCTTTCGCATCTACCTTTCGTGGGAACTCGGCGCGGAAATGCTGGGCATCTACCAAGTCGCAATGAGCGTGGTCGGTGTCCTCTTGATGCTTGTGTCAAGTGGACTTCCGCTCGCGCTCTCCAAAATGACCGCGATTTACCAAACAAAGAACGACCAGCGCTCCATCGACCGCGCAACCACCGCAACGCTCGTGGTTTCGCTCGCGCTCTCCGCAGTGCTGTGCCTGCTCATCTTCGTGTTCGACACGCCGCTTGAGAAAATATTCGCCGATTCGCGAACGGTTTTAATAATTTTAACATTATTGCCGTCGGTGATTTTCTCCGCAATCTACTCGTCGTTTCGCGGAACGCTTTGGGGCAAAAAAAACTACTTCATCGTCGGGCTTTCGGAGTTCATTGAGCAGATTATGCGCATCGCGTTCTTTTTCGTGCTGGCGTACTTTGTCGGGAATAAGATGTCGGGCGGTGTCGTCGCGGGACTGTCGCTGTCAATCGCGTGTGTGTTCTCGGCGCTTGTCGTCGTGGTGTACTACTTTTGCAAAGGCAACCGATTGGGCAACCCGCACAGTGAGTACCGGAAATTATTGAGGAGCGCCACGCCCGTTACAGGGGTGCGCGTGGCGACCAGCGCGCTGCAGCCGATAATTGCGATTGTTATCCCTATGCAGTTGGTGCTTGCGGGAATGAGCAGCGAGAGCGCGCTAGCGGAGTTCGGCATCGCGGTGGGGATGACAATGCCGCTGCTGTTTGTTCCGTCAATGCTTGTCGGGTCGGTCGCAATGGTGCTGCTGCCCGAACTCTCCTCGCAGGTCGAGCAAAAGAACAAGGACGCCGTGTTTGCGCAAATTGATATGGCGTTCACGTTTTCGATTTTTGTGTCGATGTGCATAATTCCGCTTTATATGGGAATGTGGCGCGACATCGGGCTGTTTGTGTACAACAACGAGCGCGCGGGGCTGTACCTTTTGTATTCGGCGTGGCTGATGATTCCGCTGGCGCTGTCGAACATTTCGTCAACGGTGCTAAATGCGCTGAGTATGGAGGGCAAGTCGTTTGTTAACTATTTCATTGGCGCGGTGGTGCTGATTGTCGTCATACTGACAATGACACGCACGCTTGGAATTTCCTCGCTGATTATCGGCACGGGCGCGTGTATGCTGATTTCGAGCGTGCTGAACATTCTGCTGATAAAAAAGCGCATCAACGCAAAGGTCAATGTGCTGAAAAAAACGATTGTTATGGCGTTGTTTGCGGCGCCGAGTTACCTGCTGACTCGGTTTTGCTTTAACATATTTGACGCGTTTTGCCCGAAGTTTTTTGCGCTGGCGTTCGGGAGCGTGTGCGGCGCGGCGTGTTTTGTGGTGCTGTGCATAGTGTTTCGGGTGGTCAATGTCAAGGTGTTGTTTATGGAGTTCTCCAAACCAAAGCGCGCCGCCGCTCCCCCCGAAATCTCCTCCCCTCACCTTCATGTGTGCGGGGAAAGCCCCGCCGCTGCAGATACTGGCACTACAAGTAAATAACTCTATAATATCGGCAGCAGGTAGCGACACGGACGACAACATCACCGTTTCGGGCAGGCGCGTGATACTGGACACGCTTGTCGAAACGACAATCACATATACGCTTGCCACGCCGCGCATAAACGCGTCACTCGTAGTTTGACGAATTCCGTCACTTGTTTTGTTTCAGCATATAATAAAACTTTTTGTTGTTTTTAAATTGTATTTTGATTATTCCACGCGCGAAAATGGATTTGAAAATAAGTATCTAAAAATTTTTTAAAAAAAATAATAATTTAGTTAAAATCTATTGATTTTTTTTGAAAAATAGCATATAATAATATTGCAGATAGAAATATGCTGTATACTCGTGATAATCGAATTAACGTTTAAGCGGTATGTAATGCCGTCGACCACGGGGAAACCGCCTTCGGGCGGTTTTGTTTTATATTAATTTGAATTTACAAGAGAACTAGTTACTAAGGATTAAGTATGAATATATTTGTTTACTCCGATGAGTCTGGAGTTTTTGATGTGGAACATAATGAGTATTATGTATTTGCGGGTTTATTATTTCTATCAAAAGAAGAAATGGATTTTCAGAGTAGGAAGTATTTGGCTGTAGAAAAAAATGTAAGACTTGCTGAGCGCATCGATAATAAAATTGAAGTTAAAGCCACATCGGTGAGCAATGCATCCAAAGGTAAATTATATCGCTCATTAAAGAAATGTGAAAAATTTGGAATAGTAATAAATCAAAAAGAATTACGTAGTGAAATATTTGATTCAAAAAAACACAAGCAAAGATATTTGGATTTTGCTTATAAGTTATCTATCAAAAGAAAATTTGAAGATTTAATACAGCACGGGTGTATTGACCCCCCAAAAGTAGAAAATATATATTTTTTTGTAGATGAGCATACGACAGCAACAGACGGCAAATACGAATTGAGGGAATCTATGTTGCAAGAATTTAAGTTAGGAATGTTCAATTCTGATTTTACTTGTTTTAAATCTCCAATTTTTCCAAATTTAAAAACATTGGAATTGAGTTATTGTAATTCAAGTAAAAAAACGCTAGTGCGAGCAGCGGATGTCATTGCAAACAGATTGTACTTTCAAGCAAGGGTGGAAGATTTTAAAAGTTTGAATAATAGCAAATTTTATATTACAAGGCATCCATAGTGAATACATAAAAAGGGCAGCGAGGAG
>CALDMJ010000130.1 GCA_937914725.1 uncultured Clostridia bacterium
ACCGCTTTATTTGCGACTAAGTCAGGCGGAGATGCAAAAGGGCGCTAAAAATGCGAATAGTTGATGCGGATGATTCAAAAATTCAGCAAATTGCGGAAATAGAGAGAATTAGTTTTGTTTCGGAATTTTATTCGCTTTCGCAACTAATTGAAATGATGAAAAATCCCAACTATATTATCAAGGTTATCATAGAAAATAACATTTTTTGCGGCTATATCATAATATACAAAAACATTGATTTTGACGAAATTTATAAGATATGCGTTAAAGAAGAGTTTAAGCGAAACGGCTATGGTAGCGCACTTGTTAACTATGCAAAAAACAATTGCCAAAGCAAACTGTTTTTGGAAGTGCGAGCTTCAAACAGTGGCGCAATTCAATTTTATTTGTCAAATGGCTTCAAAATCAATGGGGAAAGAAAAGGATACTATTCAGGGAACGAGAATGCAATTTTGCTGGAGTATATTAAATGATATTTCAATATGAAGTTCATAGCGCACAAATTTTGACAATGTCTTGTGTAAATAGTGCTGAAAGGGGTAACTTTGACAATGAAAAAACGATAGTCAAAAACCTGCATTATGAATACACTGAAGTGAATGTCAAAGCACCGACAGTTGTGTTGCTGCACGGCTGGGGTGGTAATTACCAAAGTTTTTTATCTATTTATTCAGCATTTGAGGGTTTTAATATTTTATCATTAGATTTTTGCGGATTTGGGCAAAGCGACAAACCAACTGCTGATTTTACCATATTTTCCTATGCCGAAATAATTGCTAGTTTGCTAAAGCATTTAAATTTAACCAATGCAATATTGGTGGGGCATTCTTTTGGCGGACGCGTTGCTTTAATATTGAGTGAAACTAATAGAGATGTCGTAAAAAGACTAATTTTAATTGACTCTGCAGGTATCAAACCGCGTTTGAGCGCAAAAAAAACTTTTAAAGTTTTTAGATATAAAGTAAACAAAAAACTTGTTGCTTATAACTTGAGAAATGCAAAATGTCTAGAAAAATATGGTTCAGTGGACTACAAAATACTGAGTGCCGACGAAAAGAGAGTTTTTTCAAGCGTTGTTAGGCAGGATTTGAGTCATTTTGCGAAAAAGGCGGTGCAAGAAACTTTAATCATCTGGGGAGAACAAGACAAAGACACTCCACTTTATATGGCAAAAAAGTTGCATAAATACATAAAAAGTAGTAAACTATTTGTAATTAAAAGCGCTGGGCATTTTTCGTATCTTGACAGTCCACAGGCAGTTATTAAAATTATAAAGGAATTTTTAAAATGAATTTTATTGATGCTACAAATATACATATGTATGTTGCAATTGCGATTTCGGTTGTCAATGCAATTTTGATGTGGTATGTTGGTTACAAGTTTTTTCAAATCTTACAACTTTCTAACTACAAGACAAAACCCTACTTTACTTGGATAAAAGATACTAAAGGTAAGTATATGTCGCGCGTTTCAATGCTGTCTATATTGACATTTGCCTTAATGATGGTTACAAATGTTATCTTAGATGCGACAAACATTGATGCGTTTTGGTCGTATTTTGGCTTGATATTCTATTTCTACTTGGTCATTGTTTTCATTGTTAATGCTTATAGCGCGCCAAAAAAGACACCACTAAAAATTACAAATCGAATGAACCGACTAAAGTATTCATTTATAGTGCTTTGCAGTGTAGTAACTTTTTGTATTATTTGGTTTTTTACACAATTTTGCTCGCCAGTTAGTTATGCCGCTGTTGCGTTAACCCCGATGTTGTTGCCGTTGATGGTACTTTTTGTAAATTGGTGTTTAGCCCCATTTGAAAAATGGAACTACAATAGGTATATAATGCAAGCAAAACGCAAATTAAAAAAGTATCCAGAACTTATTAAAATTGGCATCACAGGAAGTTTTGGCAAGACTAGTACAAAATTTATATTAAGCACAATCCTGTCAGAAAAATATTCGGTTTGCGCAAGTCCGCTTAGTTACAATACTCCTATGGGTATAACAAAAGCAATCATTCAATATCTAGATTTTTCACATCAAGTATTGATTGCGGAAATGGGGGCGCGATACGAGGGGGATATAAAAGAACTTTGCGAACTGGTGCAACCACAATACGGCATATTGACAAGTGTTGGCGAACAACATTTGCAGTCGTTTGGTAATCTTGAGAAAATTAAACAAACAAAGTATGAATTGGTAGAAAGTTTGCCTGAAAACGGAGTAATTGTTTTTAACGGGCAAAACGACATTTGCCAAAAATTATATAAACAAACAAACAATGTTTCAAAAATTATTTGTGGCTTTGATGATAAATTTGATGTCTATGCCGACTCAATTCAAACGAACAAAAACGGAACGCACTTTGCTTTGCATATAGGTGACGAAAAAATTGTATGCTCGACAATGCTACTTGGAGAACACAATATTGAGAATATTCTTTGCGCTTCAGCATTGGCGAGTAAGCTCGGTATGACAATTGATGAAATTCGCAATGGAATTTCAAAACTACAGCCCGTAGAACACCGCTTGCAGTTGATTAATCTACAAAATGGTTCTACGATTTTGGATGATTCATACAACGGAAGTATAGACGGCGCAAAACGCGCGTTGCAAGTTTTGCAAATGTTTGACGGGGAAAAGGTCGTCGTTACGCCCGGACTTGTTGAGCTTGGTGCAAAAGAAAAACAAGCGAACATTGATTTTGGGGAGCAAATTGCCGAAGTTGCGGATAAAGTCATCATTGTAAACCTTTCTAACGCTGAATATCTAAAGCAGGGGCTTGAGAACAAAAGTTTTGAACCTTCAAACATATATCAAACTGATACACTTGAAAATGCAAAGGTGCTTTTGAATAAAATCGCACCAAATCAATCAGTAATATTGTTTTACAATGATTTGCCCGACAATTATTTGTAAGCAAATGCTTGACAAATTTTTGTTTTTGTGGTAATATCTAAATACCTTTTGCAAAGTTAGTCGAATCTCCGACGCTACTCTTTGCTTTGGGCGTATTTAATAGGAGGAGAAAATGGATAAGAAAGAAATTATTCAAAAGTTTGGTAGAGACGAAAAAGACACTGGTTCAACAGAAGTTCAAATCGCTTTGCTTACTGAAAGAATTAATCATTTGAATGAACATTTGAAAGTTCACCCAAAAGATAACCACACACGTCGTGGCTTGTTAAAGCTCGTCGGTCAAAGAAAGGGTCTTTTGGCATATCTTAAGAAGACTGATATTGAAAAATTCAGAACTCTTTCACAAGAATTGGGACTTAGATAATGGTCAAAGCCTAAAACTTATGCGAATGCTGTGGTTTTGGGCTTTTTGTTTTAAAACTATGCTTGTTTGTATTGCAGGGCAAACAAAAATGTAATATATATAGAAAAAATTACAAATACTATATATGGTGTATTCTATTAATATAATACACCATATATAGTGTATTATATGGGAGTGAGTATGGAAGAAAGAATATTTGAAACTACTATCGGCGGAAAGAAAGTTGAGGTCAATATTGGTAAATATGCAATGCAGGCGGATGGCTCTTGTCTTATAAAATGCGGGGATACAATCGTTATGGTAAATGCTACTGTTGCCGAAAAGCCGCGCGACGGCGTCGACTTTTTGCCTTTGTCGGTTGATTATGAAGAAAAACTGTATGCAGTTGGTAAAATTCCCGGTGGTTACAAAAAACGCGAGGGGAAACCAACGGACAAGGCTATTTTGGTATCAAGACTAATTGATAGACCGTTGCGACCGCTTTTCCCGAAAGGTTTTCACAACGATATTTCAATTGTCGCAACGCCATTATCTATTGACCCTGATGTTTATCCTGAGCCACTTGCAATGCTTGGTTCGAGTATTGCCCTCAGCATTTCC
>CALDMJ010000131.1 GCA_937914725.1 uncultured Clostridia bacterium
CGGCTCAATCTTGCTGAAAAAACTGTCAAATTCGTGGCTGCGCGCCATATTCGCGCTGATTATGATTGCCGCAGGATTGAAAATGATATTATAATGAATAGAGGTGTATAATGGACATAGTATTGATGATAATATTCGGCGTAATCGGCGGATTGATTGGCGGAATGGGTATGGGCGGTGGAACACTCCTCATCCCACTCTTGACATTGTTTGGTGGCATAACCCAACGCGTGGCGCAAAGCCTCAATCTTATCACATTTTTGCCTATGGCAGTCGTCGCGTTGATTATTCACGCCAAAAACAAACTGCTCGACTACAAGCGGGCACTGATTATAATTTTTCCCGCCATAGTCGGCGCAGTCATCGGCGCGCTCCTGACCAGCGGCACAAGCGACGGGGTTTTGCGCCTATGCTTTGGAATTTTCCTTATCATTCTTGGCGTCGCCCAACTCATCAGCATTTTGTTTATGAAAAAAACAAAAAAATAAAACATTGCTTGTACATTTGTGCATTTTAGCACTTTACTTTTTTTTCGCGGTTTGGTATACTAATATAGATAGGTGCAAGTATGACGAAAAAAAGGTTGTTGAATGTGAAAAATGAGCGTCAAATCGGCGCAAAAAGCGCACAAAAACGTTGTTTTTTTGTGATTTGTATGATTTTTGCGCTGGCTTGCGTACTTTTTTGTGGAATAAATGTCCAAAATACAAACGCAAGGCAAGTGTTTGCCGAAAGTAGCGGCGCGCAAAATGCGGATGAATCAACTTATACGATTTCAAATTTGACAAAACTGCGTCAAAGTGGCGAAAACTTGTATTTGATTGACAGCGCAATGAATGCGCTCATTTTCGGCACGGCGGACGACATCCGCGCAGGTTCGGCAAAAGTAATTACGAGCCGATATGAAGTCGGCAGCGAAGGCAACATCACGGGCGTGCATCCGTTTGAGTCGTTGCGCGACGTCACAGTACTGCAAAACGGGTCAGTGTTCCTCATCGACGGCGTGGCAGGGGGCGTGCACGAATACACGACGGAAGGCGCATTTGCGAGTGTGCATAACGCGTTTGAAAACGGTCGATTGATAAACGACGTCATCTCAATTTGCAGCGATTACAACGACAATGTGTTTGTGCTGCAAAAGTCCGATGGCTACAAGATTTTGAAGAAAAACATTGACAATAAATATTTTTCAGTTGCGTTTGAGTTGCCATATGCAACAATCACATCGCTTGGTGCTGCGTATGACGCGGACGCAAAAATGGTATGCTCCTTTGAAGATGAAACAATTTACATCGTCGGTGGCGGCGCAATCTTGAAAGTTTCGCTCACTGACATCGCACCCGCCGCCACAATGTACGCAACATACGACGGCACTTGCCTTGATGTCTCAATGGACTACCTCGGGTATCCATACGCCGTGCTAGACAATGATAAAATCGTCCGCTTTGGCGCAAGCGCCGTCAGTTTGGCGCTAAGCACAAAATCTTGTGCATTTAACTGTGAAAATGGAGTTATTACATATATAAAGGATGCAAAGAATTTTGCAAATTTCTCAAGTGACTTTGTCAACAACCTGTCGCGCTTCCAGCACGAAATAGACTTTTCCGCGAGCGAAAACCTGAGTTCTGCCGCCGAAATCTATAAAATTAATGCAGGAGTTGGCGCAAGCGCGTACAAATATCCATTCAAAATTGTCAAATTTGGCGAACTTGATTTGAACGCAATGGTTATCAAACTAAATGATGTCACGGAACACCCAACATACGCGTATGTCCTAGCAAACATCGATGGGGCAATGACGGCTTGCTACATAAACAAGGATAACCTTACAAAATGTGAGGACGAAAACGCTGTTACAGGCGACTACTATACATTCACAGCCAACACAAAACTTTTCAAGTATCCAACCGCCGACATAATAAATGAAAAATCATCTATCGTGCTAAAACGTGTACCGAGTGGCACAAAACTTGAGGTTCAAAGTAGTGTTTGTGGTTACACAGACGCGCAAGAACGTGAATTTTACCAAGTAAAATACGATGAAAAAATATATTACGTAATGCGCGCGCTTGTGACAGATGACGAAACAGTCGCAACAAGCAGTTTGCAACTAAAGGCAAACAATGCGCACCTAAAAGGACATACCGCCGTGCAAGTGTATGACGGAATCGACGGCGGCACAGTCGTCGGCGAAATTGCGGTCGGCGCAAAATTCTATGTCAATGCAAAAACTTTTGACAAAACCAGCGACTACACATACGTCGAATATCTTGACGAAAACAACAACTACATCTGTGGCTTTGTAGCAACGTCTGCAATTTCACTTGACCTTGTCTCGCCGCTGTTCATCTTAGCAATTTTCTTGATTGTAGTAGTTGGTATTTTGGTACTAATTTTGGTACTATATCTCATTTCGCGCGCAAGCAAAGGCAAAAAATCCGCAGCGAAAGCGGGAAATTAATGCAAAAGTAAAATTTATATCAATAGTAAATAATTTATTTAAAAGATGAATAATGTATAATTGATTTTAAAAAATCAATAAAAATAAATAAAGTGAACCATTTTGTGGTTCACTTTATTTATAGCATAGAAGTTGTTTTGAACTTCAAAAAAGATTTTTTCTTTAGTGCCTCTAA
>CALDMJ010000132.1 GCA_937914725.1 uncultured Clostridia bacterium
TGGGTTATTTGCTTTGATAGGCGCAGCAATTGCGATGTTTGCAAAATCACCAACGGTTGTCAAAATCGGGAAAACAATTACTTGTTTCGGCTTGCTATTTTGCGGGATGAAAATGATGAGCATTGGAATGGAGTCTGTGACGAGCGTTCCTAGCGTCGCAACCGCAATTGGAAATATGACAAGTCCATTTTGGCTTGTTCTCATTGGCATCCTCTTGGGTATGTGTTTGCACTGCCTTGGAACAAGCGCGCTGCTTGTATCACTAATGGCACTTGGCGACTCTACAATGACGTTGCTGTCGGCGCTATACATTATGGCTGGTGCAAACATTGGAACGACGTTTGTTTCAATTATGGCAAGTTTGAAGGCAAATATTACTGCAAAACGTGCAACATTATTTAATGTCTATGTATCAGTTTTGACCACATTGTTGATGATTATTATTTTTGCTTGCACACCGTATGTTACGTGGGTATCTTCAGTCATTGATAACCCATCGTTCATTCTTATTGTTTCGGTTATTGTAATAAACGCGATTAATGTCATTTTGCAGTTGTTCCTAGTCACACCAATTAGCAAACTCTTGTACAAAGTTTTGCCCGATAAAAACAAAGATGAAAAGCAAAAAATCTTTATACTTGACCCAAATTTGTATACTAATTTACCCATTGCAAGCCACCAAATTTTGAAAGGTCTACAAGTGCTTGCGGACGAACAAAGCGACTTGACTGAAAAGGTAGAAGCCTATTGGAACGAACCGACTAAACGGAAAAAGTTAAATTTAATTTCTAGAATCAACATATTCACTACCAACATTGCGCAAACTAAAAGCAACATTTTGCGAATTAGCACAAGCGAGGAGTCGCGCTATATAGCGCGACTGCAGTACTATCAAAATGTTTTAACTGAATCAGAGAAAATCGCGGACGAATGTTTAATTGTTATAAACAAAGCCGACGAAATCAATAACTTGCAAGATAATGAAAAAGCGTGTATCGCTGAGCATTTTAAATTAATAAAAAGCATTTGCAAAGCACATAGAAGCGTCTACGACATTAAAGAAAAAGAGATTTTGAACAACGTGGACATCGACATTTTTGATGATTTTGCATATGATAAAGAGCTCGCCGATTTGCGCGTAAGAACAAAAAAAGTATTGTATTCAAATCTTGAAAACCCAACATCATCGAGCGAAGAAAAGAAAGAAAAACTGCAAAAATTTGACAATGTCTTTTTGGTCGTGCAAACACTTGAAAACATTGCAAATAACATAAACAACCAAATTTTGAAAATTTATTAAAGGAGAAAATTTATGAATAAAGCATCAATTACAGACTACAAATATCTTGAAGGAACAAAAGTTTTGTTGCGCGATGACCTCAATGTCCCAGTAAACAAAAATGGAGTTATAACGGACGACAAAAAAATTATTGAGGCAATTCCAACAATCAAATTTTTGATTGAAAAAGGGGCAAAAGTTATCATTGTTTCGCACTTAGGTCGCCCCAAGGGTAAGCCAATGCCAGAGTTTTCGCTTTCACCAGTTGTTGAAAAATTAAAGGAACTTTTGGACAAGCCTGTTTTGTTTGAAACTGAACTATTTTCCGAACATATGCAAAAAATGATAAGAACAATGAAAAATGGGGATGTAATGGTACTTGAAAATATCCGTTTTTATCCTGAAGAAGAAGCAAATGATGAAGAATTTTCTAAAAAATTAGCGCGCATTGCGGACATCTACTGCAATGACGCGTTCGGCACAGCGCACCGCGCGCACGCTTCAACGGCGGGCATAACAAAATACATTCCGTCTTATTGTGGTTTGCTTATGGCAAAAGAAGTTGAAGTTTTTTCCGAACTTATGAATGACCCTAAGCGACCATTTGTAGTCGTTCTAGGCGGGGCAAAAGTTAGTGACAAAATTAAATTGATTTCAAACCTTATCGACAAAGTCGACGGAATTATCATCGGGGGTGCAATGGCGTATACTTTCCTTGTTGCGCAAGGGCACAATATGGGCGCTAGCAAAGTCGATGAAGCAAAAGTTGAATATGCTAAATTACTGCTCGAAAAAGCAAGCAATAAAAAGGTAAAAATTTATCTGCCAATTGACCACCTTGTTGCAAAGGAGTTTTCATTTCTCGCCGATTACGATGTTTGTTCGTCGGAAAACTTTCCAGCGGACGGCATAGGGATGGACATAGGTCCAAAAACAATTAGACTATTTACTAAAGTTATCAAATCAGCAAAAACTGTTTATTGGAACGGCCCTATGGGTGTGTTTGAGTACAAACGTTTTTCAAAAGGCACACGCGCAGTTGCACGTGCTATGGCAGAAAATCCAAATCAAATGGTTGTCGGTGGCGGGGATAGCGCCGCTGCAGTTCGCAACTTTGGACTTGAAAAAGACTTTTACTTCGTTTCAACGGGCGGTGGTGCGTCACTTGCTTTGCTCGAAGGCAGTGAATTACCGGGCATCGTAAATCTCAAGGAGAAAGAGTAAATGATTTTCTATGGAAATTGGAAATTAAATAAAACAACAAAAGAAGTAATGGAATTTTTTGACTCATTTAATAACTTTGTAACCGCCGAAAAAATATGTTTCTTTGTTTCGCCTGCGCTAATTCAAACCGCTGTAGAGAAATCGAAATTCCCCATCGGCGCGCAAAATATTTGTTATGCGGACTTCGGTGCATATACGGGGGAGACTAGCATAGTTCAAGCCCTTGATTTAAAATGCCAAAGCGTTTTGATAGGGCATAGCGAAAGGCGTTCTAAATTCTTTGAAACCGATGAAGTTGTCAATAAAAAAGTCGTACTATGCGCACCGCATACGGAATGCGTCCTATGCGTGGGCGAAACGAAAGAACAGTTGAATGAAAAGTATCAGGTTTTGGAGAAACAACTTTTTACTGCATTGCTGGGCATTGAAAAACAAAGCTTGCAAAATGTTATCATAGCGTATGAACCTGTTTGGGCAATTGGCACAGGTTTGACGCCACACGTGGACGAAATACGCGATACAATTGACTTTATAAAGGCAATCTTGAAATCAAAATATGATGTAAAATTCAAAGTTTTGTACGGTGGTAGCGTCAATTCTAAAAATGTGGCTGAATTTAAGAAAATTGACAATATCGACGGATTCTTGGTCGGTGGGGCAAGCCTTGACGCGCAGAGTTTTGAAGATTTGATAAAAGCATAACAAATACTATATATGGTGTATTCTAATTACATAATACACTGTATTTAGTGTATTATGTAATGATATCATTTAGTATGATACTATAGGGAGATATATGGTAACAAGTAAAAAAGTGATTTTGACAATTATGGACGGTGTTGGTTTGCGCGATGAAAAAGTGGGCAATGCTGTAAAACTCGCAAACCCAAAGTTTTTGAACAAAGCAATAAAGACATTCCCTAATTTAAAAATCGATGCAAGTGAACAAGCAGTTGGTTTGCCCGTAGGGCAAATTGGGAATAGTGAAGTTGGGCATCAAAACATTGGCGCTGGGCGCGTTGTTTTGCAGGAACTGTTAAAAATAGATAATTCAATTGAGACTGGCGAGTTTTTTAAAAACGATGCCCTTAACAAGATGTTTGACGAACTAAAGGGAACAAAGAAAAATCTACACATCATTGGCATTGTTTCAAATGGTGGCGTACACGGCGCGCTTAACCACATATTTGCAGTGTTAAAAATGGCGAAAAGGAGACGCTTCAAGCGCGTGTTCATACACGCTATTGCCGACGGTAGAGACACTTTGCCAAATATTGCAAATACCTTTATTAAGGAATTGAGTGATTATATTGCTGAGAACGGTTATGGGCAAATCGTTTCTATTTCAGGGCGATACTATGCAATGGATAGGGAGTCGCACTATGACCGCACAAAACTTGCCTATGATGCAATCGTTTTGGGCGAGGGCAAAAAATATGATAATGTCGGCGCTTATATTGAGGAAAGTTTCAAGAGTGGCGTTTTTGATGAATTCATTAAACCTGCAAGTTTGAGTGGTTATAATGGCTTTAGTGATGGCGATATTGTTTTTTTTAGCAATTTTCGCGCTGATAGAGCGCGTCAGTTGACGTATGCGCTGACCGATAATAAATTTGACGCCTTTGATGTAAGTCAACAGTACAAAATGTATTCTATGACAAGTTACGGAGACCGTGCGGACAAATGTGGCGTCGAGTGCGTGTTCAAGCAGGAACAAATCAAAAACAATTTGACAGAAGTTGTTTCAAAAGCAGGTGGCAAAATTTTGAAAGTTGCCGAAACAACAAAGTATGCGCACGTGACATACTTTTTGAATGGATTAAGAGAAGTTCCATATAAAAACGAAACACGCATTTTGCATCCGTCTGAC
>CALDMJ010000133.1 GCA_937914725.1 uncultured Clostridia bacterium
TGTATTGATAAAAATGGAGGGGCAGTTGAAGAATACACAGATTTCAGTATTCGCAGCGGTTACACGTATAACTTACAGCTTAGTACACAATGTGTTTATCAAATGTGCTATGCACCAGATTCAAAAATTCAATTAGCAGATGGGACGTTTAAGCTCGCTAAGGATATTGAATATGATGACTTATTGTTGACGTGGAATTTTGACGAGGGTAGATTTGCTGCATCATATCCGGTGTGGATTACAAAGAAGTCGGTGGATACCCAGTACTACAAAATAGAGTTTGAAGACGAAACATTTGTTAAACTCATTGTCGCACATAGAATATATAGTGCAGATGCAAATACATTTGTTAAGTCGGTTGATGTTACATACTCGCAAATTGGTAAAAACATAATTAAAGTGGCAACCGATGCAAGTGGCAATGCGTTATACAACGCCAATGGAGAAATGTATCATATTAAGAGCAAGATAAGGAACATTACGAAAGTTGAAGAAGAAGTGCAAGTTATTAATATCGTAACAGCATATCAACTCAACAACTATGTAAATGGTGTTTTGTGTTCTACTGGCTTCAGCAATATGTATGATTTTACTGAACTAAATGAAAATCTTGAGATGACATATGACCAAGAGCAAATGAACGAAAGGCGAAATGGAAATAGTACTTTATATACACTTGACGACTTTGATAGTTCGATAATTAATAAAAACATTTTCCAAGGTTGGAGAATTTCAGAGTTAAAAGGTGTTAGAGCAATAGACAAAGTAGAGTACTATATACTACAACACTATAGGAACTATCATCCGCTCCCAACGGATGCGGACGGGAATCGACTCTATGCACTGTCAACGAGTGACGGATACAAAACAACAATTAAGGAAGGGGATACATACACCCTCCCAACGCCGACGGCGGTCAACGGAAAAACCTTTAAAGGATGGTACAATAACGCGGACGGCAAATACTATCAAGCAGGCGATAGTGTCGAAATCTACGTCGGCACACACTTCACCGCCCGTTGGGTCTAATAAAGAATTGATTGTCGCGGTATGTTTTATTAATAAGTACGAATAGTTACTACTTAATAAATGGTAATTATTACTAAACAAAAGAGAAAATAGCAAGAGTGTAAATTTAACTCACAAAGTTAAAACAAAACTCTTGCTTTTTTATTTTTCTAATACATTATTTACTTAGCGCATTGTTTGTAATTGAATTATTAATTAAATCCCCAATTCGTATAGTATTACTGCCCAAATCCACAGCAGCGGGGCTATCCCCGCCACCCCGCCTGCACAAGTGGTGGCGGGCACACATACAATGTTAAGAGGTAAAATATATGTGTGGAATAATAGGATATATTGGCGCAAAGCCCGCAAAACAAGAAATATTGCAATCACTCCAATTGCTAGAGTATCGCGGCTACGATTCCGCAGGACTCTGCTGCTTTGAAAACGATAAACTGAAACTAATCAAAAAGAAAGGTAAAGTATCCACGCTCATTACTGCGTGCGAAAACGAGTTTGTGACCGCGCATTGTGGCATCGGTCATACCCGTTGGGCAACGCACGGAGACCCAAGCGACAAAAACGCACACCCGCACTTGAGCGAAAACAACAATGTCGCAATCGTCCATAACGGAATTATTGAAAACTTTGAGTCACTAAAAGGTAATTTACAAAAAAACGGAACGCGTTTTCGCAGTGAAACCGATAGCGAAGTCATCGCGCAACTATTGCAAAAAAGCAAGTGTGAAAGTGAACTCAAAAAGGTTCAAGAACTCTCAACTCTCTTAAAAGGCTCATATGCAATTGCTATTTTGTTCAAGGAACTAAGCAACCAAATCTTCGCAATTAAAAAAAATAGTCCGCTCATTTTGGGTAAAGCAAACGACGGACTCTATCTCTCAAGTGATGTTAACGCGCTCATCGGTAAAACAAGCGAATACTACATAATGCAAGAAAACGATATAATATGGATAGATAATCAGGACGTCTATTTGTTTGATAGCAACCTACGTGCTAAAGATATTGAATATCAGCCGCTCACATTAACCACTCAAGACATATCGCGCGGCACATTTGAGCATTATATGCACAAAGAAATAATGCAAGTTCCGCAAGCAATCGAACTAACAATGACCGAATTTGAGCCAATGCAAAACCCGCTCACGCGCATACCAGCGGAATTAATCAAATCCGCCGAACACTTTAGCATCATCGGTTGCGGAACCGCCTATAACGCAGGCAACACAATCTCATATTACGCCCGCCAGCGCGACATTTTTGTCGATTGCTATTACGCCAGCGAATACCGCTACGAAAAATTTTTGTCCCGCAAAAATGAAGTATGCATCTTCATCAGTCAAAGCGGTGAAACTGCAGATACAATCGAAGCGCTGAAAAAGGCAAAGGAACATAACATTCCAACAATTGTTGTCACAAACGTTGCAAGTTCAACGCTGAACAAACTCGCCGACTACATCTTGCCAACCAAAGCAGGACCCGAAATTGCCGTCGCTTCAACCAAAGCATATAGCGCGCAAATAACTGCACTCTACGCGTTCATCGATTATGTTTATTGTATAAAAAATGGCATAAACTGCCGCAGTTGTATCCTAAAGGACAAATTAAAAGACATCTGTGACAAACTGAAGTCTTACGACTTATCGATAATAGACAACATCGCAAACCAACTAAAAAACATCGAGCGCGTGTTTTTTATCGGGCGTGGTGTCGATTTTGCAACAAGCCAAGAAGCGTCGCTCAAACTAAAGGAAATCTCCAACATTCACAGCGAAGCGCTGTACGCGGGCGAACTCAAGCACGGAACGCTAGCCCTAATCGACGAAAACACCGTCGTCATTGTCATAGCGACGCAAAAGGAATTACTTGAAAAAACGATCAATAGCGTCTACGAAATCAAAGCGCGCGGTGCTAAAGTGATAATGCTCACTCAGTTTGAAGTGTCAATCGACGCCGTCGACATACTCGTCTCACTCCCACAAACCGACCAACTGCTTATGGCGGAAGTTTCAATCTACCCACTGCAAATGCTCGCCTATAAAACAGCACTCTATAAAGGGCTTGACCCCGATAAACCCCGCAACCTCGCTAAGTCCGTCACCGTGGAGTAGGGGCATTAAGTAAAAAATTTTCTCGAGTTTCTCAAGAAGTTTGTGCATTCTTAAAATTTATTTATTAATTTAAAATGTCTTATACGTAAAAATATATAAGACATTTTATGTTTGCAACGAATCTTTTGATGTTTAAATACAAGAAACGTGTTGAATTGTCAACCCGTTTTTGCATATAATTTAGCATTTTAAAAAATGTAATATAATTATTATAATAATGTATGCAACTATGAATAATTAATAAGAATTTCTAAAAAAGCATAAAAAAATTTTATAAATTATAAAATTTTCTAAAATTCTTTAAAATTCGACAAAACGGGCGAAAGTGGCATAAAATCTAGACTTTTGCGGGGGGCGACACACACGGGTGCAAAAGGGGACGGGGGTAAAATGGGGTAAAATGTGGGGAAAAAGCAAAAAACTTTTTAAAAGTTGTTGACTTTAGAGGATGTATAGTGTAGAATAGTGGAGCATTCGTTGAGAGGCAATAGCCAATCGGGATGCGCTTGAGCAGATGCTCAAGATACATCGCACATTGACAACTGCATAAAATATTACAAATATCAAATGAGAGTAAAAGAGTAATATGTATTAATATAAACAATTTTCGTTGTGTCATAATTAATATATACGAGTCTTTAGCAAAAAAGTCTAAAATAGGCAACTTATGCAAAGAAAGAGAGAACGATCAAGCTACAAAGAGCATATGGAGGATGCCTAGGCACTAGACGCCGAGGAAGGACGTGGAAGACTGCGAAAAGGTACGGGGAGCCGTCAACAGGCTGAGAGCCGTACATATCCGAATGAGGAAACTCAGTTGCGTTAATACGCAATTATCATTATATGAACACATAGTATAATGAAGGGAACCCAGTGAAGTGAACCATCTAAGTAACTGGAGGAAAAGAAAGTAAACGAACGATTACCTAAGTAGTGGCGAGCGAACGGGTAAGAGCCCAAACCGAATTGAGAAATCGAGTCGGGGTAAGGACCTACATCAAGGAAGACAAAGGTAGACGAAGTTGGCTGGAAAGCCGAACGAAACAGGGTAAAAGTCCCGTAGTTGAAACTTGAGTCAACTGGTAGAGATCCGGAGTAGCGCGGAACACGAGAAATTCTGCGTGAAAGAGGGAGGACCATCTCCTAAGGCTAAATACGACCTAGTGACCGATAGCGAATAGTAC
>CALDMJ010000134.1 GCA_937914725.1 uncultured Clostridia bacterium
CCCAAAGCATAGGCATCGACGCCCAAAACTGGATAATACAAAGTTGGGTCTATTTTAAAGTTTGCGTCGCCGCTAAACTTATCCAAAATGCCCGCACTTGACATACCAAAGTAGTTGTCATAATCTACTACCAAAGCATAGTAATGCTCATAGACGCAGTCGCTTGCAACTAATCTTGCGTTTGAATCGTTGGTAATGTCGACAAGTGTCGAATCAGCATAGCCGACAATTTGCCCAAAACCTTTGATTGTTGAAGCGTTTGACTTGTCTATCAAAGTTGTCAAACTATAGCAACTGTTTGCGACTTCTTCCCCGCTAGTCACTTGAGGAACAACGATTTGTCCAGCAAAACCGCTGATGACGATGTCGTTTGCGACTGTTTCGCCTGTGTTTTTGCCGTTGACTGTTATACTGCCCGAGGAATAGCAGTTTGCTATCTTCACATTTTGGTCGACGCGCCCCAAGAACCCGCCGAGAATTGTATCAATTTTGCTTTCCGAATACAGGTTGAGCACAGGTATTTCAATATTTGTGTTACTGAAAGACTGTTTGAGTTCAATCTTTTGAATTGATGTACCTTCTTGCGTTGTTAATACTTGTGAACTATTTGAACCCACAATTCCGCCAACATATAGTGACATATTGTAGTATTCGCCGTTGTAATTTGTCTCGCTGTCAAGCATTGTGTACTCAATTGAACCATCAAGTTCGTTGGTCGTCTGAGAACATAAGCCGATTGTTTGGTTGCTTGCAGTTCTTACGACTTCGCCTGCGTTGATTTGCCCGACGACACCGCCGACTTTGGCAGTTTTACCACCAGCAACGCTTGTTTCGCGCTTCAAAATGCCGATGTCGAGGCTTGAAAGCGAGTCACTGATGCTTGATGTGATAATGCGTTTTGCATTTTCAATTTCGCTTTCATCGTCATCGACAAGCAAGTTTTCCATAACGCCGACGATACCGCCAGTGAACTCACTACTGCTGACAATCATTGAATCTTTAGTCGCTTTTGTTGTTACGACGTTTTTAATTATTGCGCCACGCGCATTTGCGACAAGTGCGCCGACGTATGCTGAGTTAGAACCAAAATCTTTACCAACAATTTCGTCGACGGTAATGACAAGATTTTCAAACGTTGCCCCACTCTTCGTCTTGTAGTTGTAACCTGTCACACCGAACAACCCAACATTTTGGATATTGCTTGCGACGATTTTCAAGTTTTCAATCTTATAATAGGTATTTTTGGTTTGATAGGTGCCGTCGCTAACTTTGACTTCCGAGCGAAGTGTTCCGCTAAACGGCTCCTTTTCAGTGCCGAGTGGCAACCACGAGTCGATATTTGAAAGGTCAATGTCGTCGACAAGCAAGTAGTTCGCCGACAAATTCCAAATGATTTGCAACAAGTCGCTTGCGCTTTCGATTGTGATTGTGTCAGGAACGGCTTTGATGTCGATTTCGGGATACTTGCTATCGCCTGTTAAATCCCAGACAAATCTATAGTAACTGCCAAAATACTGTTGCTTGTTTTCATATGTGAGACTTGCAAACGTGATAGGCTCTGCAATGTGCATCCAGTCGTCACTTTCGTCCTCATTACCACGCGTGCTAAGTAAGTTCGTATTATTTCCACCAGCAACATAAAAGTTGATGAGGTTAACGCGACTTTCCTTGTCTTTAGGGTGCGTCGTGTTGATGTATGTGCGTGTCAAGTTGGTGTCGTAGTTCCCAATCAAGCCACCCCAATTTTGGATTGAGGAAAGCGTTGCTTGGTCGGCTGTTGTCCAGTTGTT
>CALDMJ010000135.1 GCA_937914725.1 uncultured Clostridia bacterium
GAGTGATTGTTTTCATCATTCTCAAGTATTGGAGATAGCGGATGAAAAAAAGTTTTTTGACTTGCGCGGGTTCGCTTGTTTTGATTCTCGCAGTTGTTGTTGTGGGCGGTATTGCTGGGTTCAATTTGATACGCGATTCGTTCAAAACATCCGTTTTGCAGGAACTGGGCTTTTCCTCGCAGGCGGAGTATGATGAGTTCACGGCAAAACTCAATGAGTCGTTTGACGAAACAATTTTTTATCAACATACGTACGCTGACGCTGATAAAACATTTGTCAAAAACAACCTTAGCGGCGCAATTACGTTTGCGGACGGTTCGGCATTGTTTTTGGAAAACGGATACTTTGATATAGACGCACTTGAGAAAGACAACAACGCGCGAGTGACATCGGCACTTGAGTTCACGGATAAGGAATATTCATATTTTGCTCAGTTGTTACTTGCGTCTATCTATCACTCAAATGAAGAAGAAAACGCGGCACTTGACAACTTTCAAATCATTTCACTTGTCGTGAATGAGGACGGAACGCACACGCTTGTGATGAAACTCTCAACTGCTACAATGAAAAAGTCGATGAAATCATACGGTTCGGCGTTGCCAAGCAGTTTGTTTTTGAGAATTGATTATTCAATTGCAGTGACTGCCGCGACTGAAACAGTGAGAGCGCAATACAAGATTGCTAGCGCGTCGATGCAAGTAAACCAACTGAATGCAACATACAACACTAAGTGCAATACGTTTTTGAACAAAGTGTTCAACACGCAAGATGCCGCTGCTGAGTTCGCAAAAATCTTTATTTCGCTGACAAATGCGTTTGACACTGCAACCGATGCGACGACAACGTTTGCTCACGACGCAATTAGCGTTATTGCTTAGGAGAATTGAAAATGGATTATAAGTATAACAATTTTGATACATTGCGATATGATGCGGATGACGACGATACTTCGAGTGCTGAAAGTGCGGGTGGTGCTGCTGAGCAAATGAAACAATCGGCGGGTTCTGCTGCTGGCGCGGCATCGAGCGCACGCAATGCGTTGCGCGGTTCTGCGCAGGGCGGCGGCAAGTCGGAGGCGGGTAAGTCGCTTGGCAAAAATGGCGGCAAGGGCAATGGCAAAGCGGAAGTCAATAAAATGAAAAACGACAATGCTTCGCGCAAGCGTTCAGGCGGGGCAAAAGGCGCTGCGGCTGGCGGAAAGGCAAATGCCAATGGTGGTGCTGCGGGCGGCAATGGCGCAAAAGGCGGGGGTGGAAGCGCGAGCGGCGTTTCCTCCAACGGAGGGGCGGCGAGCGGGAGTTCGCAAGACTCAAAGACGCAGGACAATGGCGGCAAATATGATATGAAAAAGGCGTACCTCAATAAGTTTAAGTTCAAACTGCAAAAGAACTCCGAGGAGGAAGCAAAGGCTGAGGCTGAGGCGAATCGCTGCGACCCGTGCAATGAGGTAAAGGCGGGCAACGGGCTTGACTTTGGGTGCATTGACTGGGGCAAGTGCGCGTTTATGAAGCCGTGCTGCAAGAAAGCGCCTCAGCCGTGTGGATGCTTTGCGTATATGTGTTTTGGTATTACTTTTATTGGCGGGCTTATAAGTTCAATTCTCCTCTTCTAGCGGGGATAGCCCCGCCGCTACAGGTTTGGTGAGTGCCACTATATGAATTTGGGTGCATAGTTAATTGGCTGTGTACCTTGTTTATGAAATAGTCGCGCTGCTGTAGGTACTATTCTTATGCGTAACTTGCTTTTTGCGGTAGGCGCATTTTGCACTTTCTGTATCATAGATGAAAGGCTGTTTATAAAAGAATTGGGAGTTAATAGATGGATACAAAGGTAGTTGCAATTTGTGGTAGTATGAAGTTTGCCAAAGAAATGATTGAGTATACAAAAGAACTCGAGACTCAATATGGTTGGTGTGTCATTCAATGTGTTTATGAATTAGACCCTACAAAAATTAGCACGGAAGAATTAGATAGAGTAGTCAGCGCGCATTGGAAGAAAATTGATATTTGTGACGCGATTTTTGTTGTTAACGTCGGCGGATATATTGGGGCGTCAACTCAGAAAGAGATAGATTATGCAAAATCACTCGGTAAAGAGGTCATTTTTGCTTTTAATTTAAAAGATACAAAATCATTTGATAAAATGTTCTAAAAAATGTGGGTAAAAAAGGCGAGTTATCCACATTTTTTGCACAAATGTGGATAACTTTGTGCATAACTTGGTAGTTTTGGGTATTTAAAACATAGATTTGTGCATAAAATACAAGGAGTTTCGTAAAGTGCTTAACTAAAAATTTTTATTTGATAAAACATATTTTCTAAACTATTTGCGGCTCATAATGTAGCGTCTTTTGCAATATAATAGATTGATGAATCGCACAAAAATTGTGTGATTAATTGATAAAACATTATGTGTGGTGCGATATGACGAAGATGAAAAGAAATATGATTTTTTTGTGTGTAGCGGTGCTTGTTTTTTTTGCGTGTATTTGCGCTTTTGCGCGTGGGGGAGCGGCAGCATCAAATGCGATTCCTCAATGCGCGCTAACGGTTGTGCTCGACGCGGGACACGGTGGAATTGATGTCGGTGCGGTGGGCGCAAACGGAACAATTGAAAGTGATCTTAATTTAAAATACTGCCAAATGTTAAAGGGTGTACTTGAAGAATATGGTGTCAATGTTGTGATGACGCGTAGCACAAAGGACGGGCTGTATAGTGAATTCAAAAAC
>CALDMJ010000136.1 GCA_937914725.1 uncultured Clostridia bacterium
TTTTTCAAATCTTGCTGGCACCGTTTCATTTGCTCAAAATTCATACAACTTTGGTAGTGCGAAAATGTCAACAATGACATCGACTAACACCAAAAATGAATTTTATACAATTTCATCATCAAACGGGAGCGCCGATTCGCCCGCAACGATCACAAAAAGTGACACCAACAAATTTAATGTGCTGACATTCCTGCGCGATTTTCAGTATGTTTATGATTCCACATTGACCGAATCAACAAAACTTTTTGCGATAACCGTGATTGTTGACTTAAATGAAAACTGCAAATCTTCTAGTCGTAGTCAAATTTCAGTGACAGGCACTATCAATACAAAAATATTGACGCTAAAGGTTTCAGCAAACGGTGCTTGTTATATGGATTCTAATAGTGGGGTAAGTTCATTAGAAATTCCATACAAAGTAAAACTGGGCAGCGATGATACAATCATTGAGAAAGATATGGATGGCACTGCGACGGGAAGTGGGTGGACGACAATCACTTCAATTGCACCAAATGGCTTTAGTGGTTGTACTAATTTGACAAGCATTAGCAATAATGGTTCAATCACTTCAATAGGCGACGACGCCTTTGCTGGGTGCACAAAACTTAGTACTATTGGGTTAGATTTTACAAAAATAACAAACATAGGAATAAATACCGCGACGAATACCAATGCATTGGGTGACACCGCATTTTATAAAGCACTTCCGTATGCAAGTGGGGATACTGGAATAGTGACATACGGCGACATTTTGTTTGAATACAAAACTCAGTGTGAAATACTAACACTTTCGAACTATCGCATTGTTGCCCCATTTGCTTTTAAGTCGCAAACGGCGCTAACAACAATAATAATAGAATCAACAATAAAAAACATCAATAACTTTGCCTTTGACGAATGTTCAAAACTTTCAATTGTCGATTTGACAAGTATGTCTAGTGATATAGTTTTGAAAGAGGATGCATTTTCAAGTGTGAATAATAATCCGCTTGCACTTAAAGTGAATACTACTGATACGAATCTAGAAAAGAAAATTAAAAACTCAACACCACTAAGAGTTGACCTTAGTGTAAAACAAATTAATGGATATTATACTTACGCTTCAAAAGGACAAAAGTTTAAACTGTGTTTAAAAGCAAATAATACAAACAGCAACAAAGATTGCATTATGATTGAAATTGAAAAAATACTTGCGGACAATTATGATAGTTTTAGTTTTGTATATGATGAGAAGTATTTACTTATTTCAACAGGATCCCCTAATGTTTCATTTAATTTTGAATCAGATATTTATGTAAATAAGTCTTCATATTGGTACGAATCAATTGGTTCATATTATAATGATGATAATGATACTAAAGTAGTTAATTTTCAAACGCCAAATGGCTCGCAAAACCATATCACGGTTTCACCAACGCTACAATATACGAATACTTTTGAAAAGGGCTTTACGCACTATTTTAATGGAACAATGACACTTTCAGCAATGTCTTGCTTTACACCAGATTCAAAAATTCAGCTTGCAAATGGTGGTTACGTACTAGCAAAAGATGTTACGTACAACGACTTGTTGCTCACTTGGAACTTTGACGAAGGATGTTTTGCTGCTTCATATCCAGTATGGCTAACAAAATCAACAAAAATTGAAGAATACTTTAAATTTGAATTTGAAGATGGCACATACTTTAATTCAATTGTGTCTCATAGTGTATATAGTGCGGATGAAAATAGATTTGTCAAATCAATAGATGCAATATATTCTCAAGAAGGGCATTATATTGTCAACTTGGCAGTCGATGAAGATGGTAATGCGCTTAGAGACGCAAATGGTAATTTCTATCACGTTAAAAAGAAAGTCAAGAAAATTACAAAAATTTATAAAGAAGTACAAGTCATCAATATCGTCACCGCATATCACCTCAACAACTACATTAACGGCGTGCTAGGGTCTACAAGTTTCAGCAACATCTACGACTTCACACCTATGGATGAAAATGGTGCAATGAAGTATAATCAAGAACAATTCATCGAAAGAACAACAGGCACAAACACCCTGTATACAATAGATGAATTTGATAATACAATAATCACTAAAAACATTTTCCAAGGCTGGAGAATTGCACAACAAAAAGGCGCAAGAACAATAGAAGAAGTTACTAAGTATATCACTTGGCACAACAAAGATATTGACCCATTGCCAACAGATGCAGACGGCAATCGAATTTATGCGCTGTCAACAAGTGACGGATACAAAACCACAATCAAGGAAGGGGATATATATACCCTACCAACACCGACGGCGGTTGACGGGAAAACCTTCAAAGGTTGGTATAATAACGCGGACGGCAAGTATTATCAAGTAGGCGACAGTATAGAAATTTATGTCGGCACACACTTTACTGCCCGTTGGGTTTAAATCTTAATATTATGTTGTGAGATTAATAAACCATAATGGCACTTCATTGAATGTAAAAACAAAAAGTTTGCAAAAATTTGCAAACTTTTTTTTAAAAATTTTTAAAAATTATTGACACTAAAAAAAATGTATGATATTATTAATATGTATTAATAATAAAATATAAATTTGCATATGATTTTATATATTGAAAATGTCGGAATGTGCCAAAATTTGACAAAAAACAAGAGATAAAATCAGCCTTAGCACCGCAAATAATATTTTAGTGGAGACAAGTAAAATGAGCGCCGAGAAAATTAAAAAATACCTGCAA
>CALDMJ010000137.1 GCA_937914725.1 uncultured Clostridia bacterium
TTCTCCTTATTTTTCTTGATTTTCACGTTTATTTTACCACATTTGTCAAAAAATACCAAATGTTTTTTGTTAAATGCGTCTTTTGCAAATAAAGTCCTTTCTTTTTATTATGCTAGCGCGGTCAATCTAAATTTGTGTCCCGAATGTTGTAAGTCTCATTCCGGAGATTTCTCTGCTTCGGCGCGGGCTGACGCCTCCGCCTTTGTGCGAAATGACGATGCGGATACTTCACTTACCATTTTAATAATGTAAAAATCATTCGGCTTTGTTTGAACTGCAAAGGACGTTGCGCATTTTCGATTTGATTAGTTCTTTTACATCTTCGCGCGCTGGTTGCAAGTAGTCGCGTGGCGAAAATTTTTCAGGGTGTTCGACAAGCGTTTTGCGCACGCTTGCTGTGAATGCAACGCGCAAGTCGGTATCGCAATTGATTTTGCACACATTTGTTGTTTGTGCCGCTTGCTTCAAAAGTTCTTCCGAAACGCCTTTTGCGCCTGTCATCACGCCGCCGTATTTTGTGATTTGTTCGATTTTGTCTTGCGGAACACTGCTCGCGCCGTGCAAGACGATAGGATATCCCCTCAAGCGGTCTTCAATTTGATGCAAGATGTCAAATCTAAGTTTTGCTTCGCCCTTGAACTTATACGCGCCGTGGCTTGTTCCAATTGCGACGGCGAGTGAGTCGACGCCCGTTGTATTGACAAAGTATTGTGCTTCTTGTGGGTCGGTGAACATTGCGTCCGCATTTTTTACTTTGACGTCATCTTCAATGCCCGCGAGGCGTCCAAGTTCGCCCTCGACGGACGCGTCGTACTTACGGCAAATTTCGACAACTTTAGATGTAATTTCAATGTTTTCATTGAATGGTTTGCTGCTGCCGTCAATCATAATTGAGTTGAAGCCAATATCAAGCGCTGCTTGCACTGCTTCAATTGTTTTGCCGTGGTCAAGGTGCAGCGCGATAGGAACGCTCGCGTCCTCCATAACCGCTTGAATGAGTCTACGCAAGAACTTTGGCGAAACAATTTTGAAGGCTGATTCGCTCACCGCCAAAATGACGGGTGATTTTTCTTCATTTGCCGCGTCAACAATCGCGCGCAACATTGTCATATTTGAAAAATTAAATGCGCCTATCGCATAATTGCCAAGCAGCGCGTTTTTTAACATTGTTCTTTCAGAATGTAAATTCATAATTTCATCTCCATTTTAGTTTGGTTTATTAACTTGATTGCGACATTGTTTTATCAATATGTTACAAACTATTTAACTAACCTAATATTTTCAGTTTGTATTATACCAAACCTTATCACAAAACACAACTGTTTTGAAACGCATCTCATTATTCTTAATAATTAAACTTTATGCCGTTTAAACTATAAATTTGTCTAATTCTTATTCACTTTTGTTTTTTATTCATTTCTTCATTGTTTTTTATTCGCTTTTTTCAAAATACATCATAATTGCTTATAATTATAATACATTGTTTTATTTCAATTGTATTAATTTTATTACCTACAAAGAACCATCCCATAGCAAAAAAACGCATAGTTTCCTATGCGCTTTTAATTGCGTCTAAAAATCAGTCAAACTTAACTATTAGACAGTTGTTCCTGAGCCATAAGCAGTTGTCCATTCTGCTGGAGCAGTTGTCCAAACTTGCTTTGCAGCACCGTTTGCGTGTTGGATTGCTTCGACAACAACATTGACCGCATATGTCTTATTAGCGTCAGTGTTTGTAAGTGAGGTTGGCACTGTTATGGATGTGACAAAGTCGTGAGAATCTCCCGCTTTGAACACGCCACCATAATAGTAGTAGTTGTCTTCGCCTTTTGTCCAACCGCTTGCAGTGACAACATCAACGTTGACTGTTGCTGAGTCAGTGTTTGTGAGTGTCACTTTAGCACGCACAACTGAGTCGGAAGTTGATGCTGGCTGTGCGACTGCGATTGCTTGGTCGTAGACTGTCCCCGGCATTGCAGCGCCGCTAAACGTCAAAGTCGTTGCAGTTGCCCCGCCTTGCGTGACGCCGATTGTTACAGGATTACCAAGGGTAATTGTACCCGCAACATCCGCGCTGCCTGTGAAGAATGCGCCTGTCAATCCAAGCACGACAGACGCCACCAACAACATTGAAAGCGCGATAATTGCAAATGTCGTACCACTCATCCCGCGAGACTTAACTTGCGTTGCTTGGCCATTATTTGCGCCGTCGCTTGCCACATTGTTGTTTTGCGCGCCGCTTTTGGGTTTACGATTGTTGCTCTCCATATCTCTCTCCTTATTAGTTTAGACAAGGAAAGGCTTGCTTTCTTGTCAAACATATTTTGGCTGATTTGCCCCCTTTTTATACATAAAAAACTCCTTTTGCAAAAAAAATTCCATACTTTTTGTGGATTAAAAAACTTTCGACAAAAATATTTTGTAAAAGGTAGACAAAATGACAAAAAAAGTGTATAATACTTGTATAAATAAATATGCTTTCGTAACTCAACTGGATAGAGTGCTTGGCTTCGAACCAAGAAGTTGCGGGTTCGAGTCCTGCCGAGAGCACCAAAAGCCATTTGAATTGCAAAGTCTCAAAATTGCTGAGACTTTTTTTTGTTAAAATCAGGTCATATCAATATTATTCCAATTAAATTGATACCTTAATAGGCACGCATTAATTTAAACACAAAACATTAATCTTAAATGAACGGAGAAAGTTTTTAGATTTCTTTCGTTTTTGTTATAAAAAATCTTGCAAGTGATTTTAATTTAACAATTAATGGCGAAAGCGCATAAGATGGTAGCAGGTAAATATTAACAATCGCATACAACAAACTAAGAGGAAAAAGATGGCAGATGATATACTATTAAAAGTACGCACGGGCTCAAAAGACGTGGTTATGGCGGGCGATACTGTCAACCAAACGCTGACACTCACAAACCGCTCAAGTTATGTGATTTGGAACGCTCAAGTGGTGGACACTTTTAGTGACGGCGTTTCTTTTGTGGCAAATTCGGTGCAAATTGACGGCAAATCGTACACGGGGTACGACCCAGTGGCTGGTTTCGAACTCCCATACACGATCAATGCTAACAGTAGCGCGACTATAACATATAAGATACTGATAGGCGAGAATGCGCCCAAAAATATGTCAGTTTATTCACTTGTTTCGTACCGCGCAAACGGCATAACGTACGAAAATGAGAAGTCTACAACTTATAGTTTGGAACTTGCAAGCGGCGACATAACCGTCACAAAAACAAACAACAAGCCGGTTGTGATTGCGGGCGACACACTGACATACCAAGTTGTCTTGGACAATATCGGCACATCAAAACACACAAACGTATCGTTTCGCGACCCATTGCCCGAACACACGCAGTTTGTGGCGGGGTCACTTGCGATTGACGGCATTAAACAGCCCGAACTTGACCCGAATGTGGGGTTCACGCTTGCGGACATTCCTGCCAAATCGCAAGTGACCCTCACCTTTGATGTAACCATCACTTAGTCGGGTGCGATAGCGCACGGCTACAGGTACTATCCCTACAAGTAAAATATTTTAGTCGACGGCGCAGTTGCTCGCATTCTACTTATTATATCTCTCGGGTGCGATAGCGCACGGCTGCAGGTACTATCCCTACAAGTAAAATATTTTAGTCGACGGCGCAGTTATTCGCATTCTATATAATTTGTCTCCCGATAAGGGATAGCCCCGCAGTCACAGGTTTGGTTGCTACTATAATAAAATAAAACAACTTTGCCAAAATGGGTGTCAGTACTAAATCTATTGTCATTCAGAGCGAAGATCAAACCCGCGTAGTAGGGTTTTAGAGCGTAGGAATCTCGCGAACTGCGTGCCACGCGTGCGGTATCGCGCCCTCAGGCTTCAACGGCGGCAGCATATAAATAAAAGGTACATAGCAAATAACTATGTACCAAAACTTATATAGTGCCACCCAATAAAACCACAGCAGCGGCCTATGCCGCCCAAACCTGTAGCAGTGCGCTCACGCCAACGAGAGACACACTAAATAGGATGTGGGCAGGTGCGCCGTCGTCACGAGCAATTTAGCCGTAGGAACAGTACTTGCAACTGTGGCTTATGCCACCGCAAAGTTGATGTCAATGTCGACGGAAATTGAAGCGCGGAGTTCCTTGATTTTCGCGTCGATTTCGTCCTTGTGGTCTTTGTAGTAAGCCTTTGCAGCCGCGACATCCTTTTTGTATGTCGCAAGTTTGCCCTCAAGTTCCTTTTTTGCGTTTTCAAACGCTTCCTTACTATCTGCGACTATTTTGTCTTGCGCGTCTTTGATTGCTTTTTGTATTTCAGCCTTCATTTCGTTAAAAGACTTTTCAAGCGCATCGAGCGCACTTTCGACCGAACTTTTGATTGACTCGTTTGAAATGTTTGCTGTGATTTGCTTTTTCAAATCACCAAACGACATATCTACTGAAATGTTAAGTTCAAAATCAGGATTAAAAGATTTTATTGTCGCCAAAACATCGCTAAGCGCATTATTCACTCGTGTTTCAAACTCTTCAAGTTCATCCTTTGCTGCGCCGCAAAAACTCTCATAGTATTCTTCCGCTACATCTTTAAGATCTTTTGACTTATCTTTGATAGCGTTCAAAATATCTTTTTCACTCATTGCGACAAGTTCTTCTTCAGTGTAATCGACGTGCATTTTTTCAGCAGTTTTCACAAGAATGTACTTATTGGTCGAGATTCCGAGTTCGTCCGCCTTTGCCTTGATTGCGTCAAGCGGCAAGTACGTTGCGCCAGCAATGATGCCGTTTTCATCAAAGTATTTGTTCATTGTGTTGCTGAGTTTCTTGCCAAGCGAATCTACCTTTTTTTCGTTATTGTTTGTAATAATAATTTCAACCTTGGACCCGTCCGAATCGCTTGTCGCATCAATGTAACCCGATTCGCTGCTGATTTTCACAAACAATTTTGCCGCTTCATTGACATTTTTGCCGACAAAATCGGTTTTTGCGAGCAAAACCTCTGCATCACGATTGAGGTATTGCACC
>CALDMJ010000138.1 GCA_937914725.1 uncultured Clostridia bacterium
GCAACAATGGGAGCACTGTCACCGGTTATCGGCAAGGAAACCTTATTATCGTTGCAAGCCACCCACGAAATTGTCATTGCAAGGAAGTGAATGTGGTATACTAAATTCGGACACAAATTATAAGGTTAAATTTTATTATACCGCCCCTCTCCCGCAAAAGGGTACATAGCCAATTAACTATGCTCCAAAAATGTATATAGCCACTCACCAAATCTTCACCCGTAGCTCTACCACCGAGAACAGACATACATAGAAAGCATATAAATATGCCGCCCTCAATAGTCACTTGCGCGTAGGAACAATGCCCACGGCAGCGGGGCTATCCCCGCTAGACGGTGACCCAGTTGCCAACGGCTTGCGCAGGCAAGGACACCGAAAGCGTTATGCCAAGAGTGTCACTAGTCGGCACATACGCCTTTTTCGTCACAGTCTCCCCGTCTATCGTCGTCACCATATACAACGACTGATATATAAACGATGTTATACTCAAAGATTTTACAATTGCAAAACAATCAGTCACGTTAGACGGTTCCCCATCCCCCATTATTCCTCCAAATGTATAAACTCCCGAAGATTCTTGTGACGTAATATCTAAGATTGCCTCATCAACAATAGTATAGCAATTGCTTATGTGTACATATTCATATGAATCCTGTCCAACAATTCCACCAAAACCACTTCCATATCCCCCCATATTTATTGTAATAGAAATTAAGTCAAAATCTGTATAACAGTTTTTTATATTTATATTACCATAAACATCACTAGTTTGCTGCCCCAAAATGCCGCCTACTTTAGGATTGTAATGCTCCATAGAAATACTACCTGTCACAAAACAATTTTCTATAACTATATCACCACTAGTGCTCACTTGACTCAATATTCCCCCAAAGTAGGTTTCAGTTGTATTTTTTACACCCCCCAAGTAATTCACACCTACATTTTTTATTGTTGAATAGCCACCAATGCTCTCAAACAAACCACTTGTTGTGACCTCATTTTTGAAAGTAATGATATGATTATCCCCATCAAATGTTCCACTAAAACCAGAAATTCCGTCCCAACTCTCTGTCGTCATCTCAATTTCGTTTGTAAGTTTAACACTTGAATATGATGCACCATCACTTGCAAACGCCGTCAATTCCGCCTCATTGCTGATTGTGTGCACTGTTGCGCTGTCCGCACCTACAATGCTAGCATTGTCTCGTGCAATTTGTTTGCCGTTGCAAACAAACATTACACCAAAGGACAGCACAAACGCCAAAAGCCACAGCACGATTTGCGTTGAGGCGGAAAGTCCACTTGATTTAATTTTTGTACCACATTTTGAAGCACGACGTTGTTTGCGAGCAGCATTTTTGCCGATATTATTCACTCGGTTTTGTGCTAAAACATCACCACATCCCCCCAATTTTTCTACAACTTGTCCACATTCCTGTGGATAAACTTTAGACGCCCCCCCCCCCC
>CALDMJ010000139.1 GCA_937914725.1 uncultured Clostridia bacterium
GCAAATGTAAATTTGATTGATTTTATAAAGAATTATTTTATTATAATAAAAATTATAAAAGAGTAAAACATTTTTTTGTTATATTAATGGGTATTTTTTGCGGAAACCCTTTACAAAAATTTTGTTTTGGAGTATAATATTGTCGTCTAAGATAATAAAAAAGGAGTGAGAAAAATGGCTGAAACAAAAAAGAGTTCTACAAGTGCAAAAAAGACCAGCACGTCGAAGCCTGCTACAAAGTCTAGTTCAACAACAAAGACGACTACGACAAAAAAGAGTTCTTCTTCACCTAGAAGAAGAACCGTTTGGGGCTTGAACAAGATTTCGTTCTGGCTTTTGGGCGCTGCTGCGATTTTGTACCTCATTGGCTTGATTTTGGCTGCGGTAAACGCGTCAAAGCTAGCGACAGCGGTATCGGTTATGCAAGCGCTTGCAACTGCGCTTATGATTTGTGTTGTTGCGGTTTTGGGCTGGAGATACGTGCGTCCAAAGCAGACTGTTTGGCTTGTTTTGTACTTTACGTTTATGTTAGTCATAGTTGCCGGCATCATCGTCCCTCTATGCATCCGCTAGGTGGCGGACGCCACAGGTGCAGGTTTGGCGAGTGGCATTATATGAGTTTGGGTACATAGTTAATTGACTATGTACCTTTTTTGTTGCGGGAAAGCACCGCTAGTACTTGTAGCCGCGGGCTATCCCGCCAGTTAGCCGATGAGGAGTGCTTTGCATAGTTTGAAGATGTCAGTGTTGTCGAGTTTGTCGGGTAGAGTGATAAGGCTTTCGCGGTTGGCGGAAAATTTTGCAAAGAATGGCACGTTTTTGCTAGAGTGCCCGCCGCGCGTGTACAGCGAGTTTTTGATGCCCTCTTTGTTTGTTGCGAGTTTCAGCCCGCCTGTTTCGTGGTCGGCGGTAACGATGATTGCCGTGTCGTTTTGCGGTTCAAACACATTGGCTACGTATTTGACTGAGTTATCAAAACTTGTCAAATATTCAATCATTGGCAAAATTTCGTTCGCGTGACTTTTCTTGTCGATGTGCGCGCCCTCAATCATCAAAAAGTATCCGCTTGCAAAGTGCGTTTCAAAAAAGTCGATTGCAAAACTCGTCAGCATTTCGAGAGTTGGCGCGGCGTTTGAACCCTCATTTGCGGGTACGCTTTCAAAACTGCCGACGATTTTTGTATTTTCTGTGCTTAAAGCCGAATAATCGCTTGCAAATGTGTAGCCTTTACTTTCAAACTGCGACTTGTAGTTTGCGTATGTATCTTTGCCTGCGCCGAGAAATAGGTCGACGTTGCTGTTGATTTGCCCGCTGACTATGTCGCTTGTGTCTCCGCGATTATTTGCGTGTGACGAAAAACAAGCGGGCGTTGCGCCCGATAGCGAATCGGTCGTCACAATACCGACGCCGAGTCCTTTTTCTTTGGCGTATTCGCTGATGTTCTTGACGTCGACGCCGTTATGGCGCGACACTTCTTTGTTGTCAAACTTTTTCCCGCACGCAAGGGCGCTTGCTGCTGCTGCGCTGTCGGTTGGCGCGACGACGCTGTTAGAAAACGTCGTCACAAGTCCGTGTGTTGTGAGACTTGAAATATACGTTGTTGCGCCGTTATATATTTCGGCGTTTTTGATGTGGTTTTCGCCCATACCGTCACCGATAAATAGCACCGTTTTCGATGCAAAGTTTGCGTATTTTGCAAAGTCGTATTTGTTGAGTTGGTTTTGCCTATCTTTTTGTACTGCCCAATATGCGCCGAGTGCTGACAAGCATATGACGACAAAAATTATTGCGAGGGTTATGCCCACTTTTGCGATTTTTTTCATTTTGTTTGCTCCTATGATTGTTTGTATTTTAGCATTTTGCATACAAAAAAGCAAGCAAAATATCTGTTTAAAAGGTGCAAAAGGTTGCGTTTTTTGTGAAAATGGTGTATAGTATAAGAATGAAATGTTTGTTTGTTGCAAACCCCAACAGTGGGCGCGGCACAATCGTCAAAAGAAAAGATTACATAATTAATCGGCTGAAAACTAGATTTGACGTTGTCGATTATCGCGAGACTGAGTATGCGGGGCATTTAACTGAAATCATCGAGGCGCGTTATGCGGACTACGACTGTGTGGTTGTTTCGGGCGGGGACGGCACGGTCAACGAGGTTGTGACGGCGCTGGCTGAGAAAGAAAACGCGCCTGCGATTGGCTATATTCCTAGCGGCACGGTTAATGACGTGGCGCACACGCTGCGCATTCCTAAGAGCGTCAAGCGCGCGCTTGATATCATAATAAACGGCAGGCCCTTTGAATATGATATTATGAAAATCAACGACAAGTACGCAATTTATGTGTGCGGATTCGGACTTTTCACGTCCTCAAGTTATGAGACGAAACAGTCAGCAAAACGCAGGGTTGGCAAGGTGGCGTATGCGTTCAAGGCGGTCAAGGAATTTTTTGTCGCTAAGTCCTACGATTTTGAGTTTGAGGGTGACGGGCAAACGCTATGCGGCAAGACTGCACTTGCGCTCATCGTCAATTCAAAATACGTCGCGGGGATGAAGTTTAACAAACCCGCCGACTTGCAGGATGGCAGGGCGGATGTTGTCATTTTTCTTGAAAAGAAAAACAAAGTCAGTTTTGGCACAAAAATGCGCATTTTCAAGATGTTTTTGTGCGGAATCAATAGAGTCCGCCGTTCAAAACACGTGGCAATGTTCAATGTTGCGGATGCTAGAGTCAAGTGCAACGCGGTTGTCAACTGCGACGGCGAAAACGGGGGCATCGGGGGATTTAGTATGAAAGTTATCAACAAAGGAATTAAGATTTATGCAAAATATTGAAAGGTTGTATGCGCGCGAGTGGTTGTTTCCCGTGATGTTTGTGGCGTTTGCCGTAATTTTGGAAATGGTCAACTTCTTGACGCTTGGCATCGGCGTTTTCCCGACCTACTTTTTGTTTGACCTATCGGTCATTGCCATTTTTCTTGGCATACTGTTTTTGATTCCAACGGGCAGCAAAGGCTGGATTTGTTTGGCGTCGTTCTTTTTATTGATTCAAGTAGCAATGAACATTGTAAATGATACAATTTATAATGTGTTTGGGGATGTTTTTAGTTTGTCAATGCTCAACTTGGGGCACGAGGGCTTCAACGCATTTAGATTTGAGTTCCTTGATTTGGGTATCATCTTTCTAAATATTGCGATTTTTGTCGGCTTCATTGTTATGGCGTGTTACTTGCGAAAAAATCTTGACAAAACGCAAGTTTTGTCAAAGAAAGGGCGTGTCGCAGTCATTTTGACAATGTTTTTGTCGTTCCAGTTGCTCGGAACGAGTTTGTTCGCTAGCACAGCTAATGTGGTTAGCGCAACGCCAGATGACGCCGAGCAAGCGACGATCACATCCGACGAAGAATTGTGGGACAATATGTTTTTGAAAACAGAGTCAATCAAACGCTTTGGTACATATGGCTTTTATATCAAAAACCTCAGCAACTACATTTTTGCTGACGGCAAAATGAGCGCCGAAACACGTGAAAAAATTGAAAACTATTTAGCGAGCGGACAAAGCAGTCTTGCAACAACAAATGATATGACGGGCGCGGGCGAGGGCGATAATTTAATAATCATTATGCTTGAAAGTTTTGATAGTTTTGCAATCGACCCTATTTATACGCCGTACCTATACAGCATCAAAAATGGAACAGGGCTTGCGACATATTACGACAACTTCTATGCGCGCAACAAAACAAACATCAGCGAGGAGATTTCGCTGCTGGGGCATATTCCAAACGACAAACTTTTGAGTGGGTACAACTCAAGTGTCGGTTTGACAACGCCTTATTCGCTGCCAAACTTGTTCAAGCAAAACGCAGGCGAGGATAGCGCGGTAAATTACTTCCACGGCTACACGAAAAAGTTTTATGACCGCGAACACGTCAATATTTCGCTTGGGTTTGAAAACGTTTTGGCGCTAGAAGATTGCACGCTTGAAAATAAGACTAAAGAGTTCAACGACTGGATTTTGGACAGCGAATTTATCGACAATATGATGGATAAATTCATTCCTGAAAATAAAAGGTTCTTCAGTTTTTATACGACAATCACAACGCACGGCGCGTACGACTACAACAACAAGCGCTTGAGCGAAAACTTGGCGATTGTCGACGAAAAGTTTGAGTTGTACGAAGAATATATCGACGGTACGGGCGAATACACCATTCCAAAAAACAAAGGCGACGTGGAAAAACTCAAGCACTTCAAAGCCGCTTGTATGGACACGGATAAAATGGTGCAAAGCATTTTCGAAAGGCTTGAGGAACTAAACATTTTGGACAAAACGACCGTCGTAATGTACGCCGACCACAACTGCTACTATTCAAACCTTTGTTACAAAGTGAAAAATGTGCCAAAGGATGAATATGAAAATACCGAAATCTACCATTTGCCGATGATAATTTACAACGACAAATTGGGCGGGGGCGTAAATCATACGTTTTGCAATACATACGACATCTACCCAACAATTTGCGACCTTTTGAACATCGAGTACAACACCGCGCTTACGCAAGGGTACAGTTTGTTTTCAAGTGATATTGAAAAATCAGTGTTTGTGTCATCGCTCAGCGGAATGTACACAAACAATTTGTTCACCAACAACATCGACGACGTGACCATTTTGGACGACACATTGACCGCGGACGACGTCAAAGAGTTTCAAACGAATATCGTCGCCTACTACAAAAAGCAAGAGTGCATCGAACTCATTTACCGCTACAACTATTTTAAAGTTGCAGCACACGGCTGACGTTGTCTTATGAAAAATTAGTTATTAAGAATTTTAATTAAAATGGTGTCGTTTGCAAATTTAAGCACTTTTTAGTTTACACAAATGGACGTGAATATAAGTTTTATAGTGGGGGGGAAAGAACACCCCGAAGGACTAGTTATTTGCAATACCATTTGGAGCGAGATATGAAAAAATATGATTTGGTTGAATTAGTGGATGTAGACGAGGACTTGCGCGCGCAATATTCCGCACGGGTGCTATGGAACGGTTGTTGCGCGCCTTGCGGGCAATGAGTATCAAGTAGTGCTGTTCAATCCGCAAAACGAGGGCGAATATGCCATTGTCGATGTCAGCGGCGCAAAACTAAAGAAAGTTGGGGAGTTTGAAAAATCAATGATAGGGGATTTGAACGCATTTGTCGATGATTTTGATGTTGCAAAACACAGTTCATTTGTGCGCGTGCAAATCAAAGAGTACGATAAAGTGGAATTGGTGACCGAGCGGGAGAAATACGCGCAGCAGGATGTCCACAAAGGGGACATCGGTTGCGTCACTTCAGCGTACGCAATAAAAGATGAAGTCGAAGTCGATTTCA
>CALDMJ010000140.1 GCA_937914725.1 uncultured Clostridia bacterium
GGGGGGGGGGGGGGGGGTATAGAGATTATCCACAATTAAGTCAAAAATCTCCACAATTTCAAAGCGAAAACGCCACTAATACTAGACTAAATGGCGGTGCAAATACTAAAAATTTAATAAAACATAATGAAAATGCACATATTACCCATAGCGAGTGTACGAAAATAGACAAATGTGCGCAAAGGGGTAACTATATGCTAAATCATAGTTTGAATGATAAATCTAATATAAAATTACATAATAATAGTGCAGCGCGAAATCCGCGTTGCAAACGTTCCACGCCAGCATTAATGCTTTTGTGGCTTTTTGTGTTTGCATTGTTTGCGTGTGTGTATTTTATTAACGCGCCACAAAACAACGCAACCGCCTCAGGCACTGCAACTGTTGCAAGCACAAGTTTGAGCGGCAGCGGAACATCTGCTAGTCCTTATCTAATACAAAGTGGCAGTGATATGCTGTTCTTGTCAACGACTTCCGACACTGCAACATACTGGGCAAGTGGTAAGTATTTTAAACTTACAAATAATATAGAAATAATTGCAGATACGTGGAGTCCTATTGGGAATAGTTCTACAAAATTTCAAGGAACATTTGACGGACAAGGTAATATCATAACTATTCAATCTACAAACGACAGTGCGGTAACAATCGCTTCTAACTATGCTGGGTTATTCGGTTATGTAAGTGGAACAGTGGAAAAAGTGTCTAGCAATTGGGCAAACGGGCTAAGCGTGACACCTTCAAGTACTTCAAATGATGCATATATTGGCGGAGTTATAGGATATACGGATGGCACAGTAACAAATGTCGGGAATTATGGAGACATAGCATTTTCTAACACGTCTTTTACTGGGAGTATTCATATTGGTGGGGTAGTGGGGCATTATGATTCCGATTCTTCAATTTATTTTTCAAAGGCAATTAACTATGGAAATATAAATGTTGCAACGGGTGGTGCGATATATTGTGCAGGCGTTATCGGTTTTATGTCAGGAGGGACAATTAATGATGCCACTTCAGCATCCAACTGCGCTTTCATTGGAGACATAAGGGCAATAAGTAGCACATCAAGCGCGAATGTAGCAGGTATAGTATATCGTGTGTGCTATAATCATGATGGTCCGTCTAGTGGTACATCTCCTTCAAGTTACATCAAATTGCTTTGTAGTGACGAACAATTTGAGCGGGAATATGGTAGGAGGTGTCGTTTGCAATTTATACACTTCTAACACCCCAATTGGGGGCTCAAATGGCGGGGACATTGAAAACTGTTTTGTGGCAACGGAATCAGACGCCACAATCAGTGGTACTACAGTTGGTTATTTTGCTGGAAACAACGCTCAAGGGACAGAAAGTAGTTGCAAATATGGCGCAAATATAACTCTCTCAGGGACAACGCAAGATACGTGGGGAACAAGTGACCCAACATTGAATTTAAAAAGCGCATCCACATTCTCGGACTGGGACACCAGCATTTGGAATATTGTTGACGGAAAATACCCAACCTTAAAAGCACTCAAACAATTGGTGACCGAACACACAATCACATTTGACGTAACAACAAACGGCGGCAGTGGTGCAAGTATTTCAACTGCTACAGTGGCAGTTGAGGACGGCGAATCGTTAACAATGGCAACATTGAATGCGCAAAAAGCGCTTGCCCTAAAGGCAAATTGGACGTGCATCGGCTGGAGCAAAACCGCTGGAACAAGTGCCGTTATCACCGCCGACATAACAAATGTTACGGACGATTTTATATTATATGCAGTCTTTAGCCGCGATTTGGCAGCAAATTTCTATGAACTTAACGCAACAACTGCAACACAAGTCAAAGGCACAATTTACAATAAGACTACGCAAACGCAAGTGACGACGCCCGCACTAAGTAATTCTTCATACACAAAAGTGGGGTGGAGTGCATCCACAAACTACACTGGCAGCGTCACGGCGCAAAATACAAAGATTACATTGACGGAAAGCACGACAGGCGCAACATACTATGCAGTTTATAGTTATACCGTAACAGTGTCTTACAACGCAAACGGCGGTTCTGGAACAATGACCGCATCGACAGGCACGGCATATTTGACCGCAAACAAAACGACTTCGCCGACCAAGAAAAGTGTATCAATCACATTGAAAAATAATACCTTTACAAAAGCGGGCTATAAATTCACAAAGTGGGCGCAAGGTAGTACTTCTGGCAATCAGTATGCAGCAGGCGCAAGCGTTTCGCTCAGTGCAAACGCGACATTCTACGCAATTTGGGAGTCAAACACATATGTGACAACATTCACAGCAACCTTTACCAACGAAACGCCAAAGGGCGGAATTTTCCTCTACATTTTGCGTGACGACGGCAACGGTGGCTACTCAGAATTTTACTCACATTACTTTGACGGGAAAACAAACACGCAATCGGCAAAATATAGCCTCGAAAAAGGTGCAACATATCGTGTTGTTATCAGCAAACCATATGTATGGGATTTTGACATTAGCGGAACAAATGTTTCGGGCGCAAGTTTTGTAAACGGAAAATTTACATTCACAACCGCTAGTGATTCAGGCGTCGTAGCAATCACTTCAACAGGTGGCACACCACCAAACACGTTTACGATTGTTTAACACATTATGCATTCGTGCAACTTTTAAAAATAGTAATGAGATACATTACTATTTTTTTTGTGTCATTTTGTTATAGAAATAGATGAAACATTAATTGTTAAAGTAAATACCATAGTGAAGTTTGAGGTAGAATTTACTTTGACAATTAACAAAAATCAATTTTTTGTGCAAAAACAGTACAATATAGTTTGAAAAATAGAAAATGTGTGCTATAATATTTTTCATAAAGGCGAAATTACTATGAGATTGAAAAAAGCACTAAAGAACATAGATAAAATACTAGACTATATTTGCGACGATATTGGTATTATTCACGACGGCATAGCGCTTGAAAATGAGGGCATCCTCTTTTGTATGGTGGATGTCGAACCTAGAGAAGAAGCAGACCATCGGCTTTTGATGACGACAGGACTGTCCAACATTGATAACAACTTTTTGCCTGACCAACTTTGCGGTATCGAACTATATATGCGCGTGCCTAAAGATTGGAAGTTTACGTACGACGAAGACTATGAGTTTGGGTGGCCGCGCAAAGTTTTTACAGAAGCTGCGGATATAATATATAGCGGGAGAGCAGTTGTTAGAGGCTCAACAATTGCATTTGAACATTTGATTAATGGTTCAAAACATTCCGCAGTTGCTATAGGTACAAACGAAAACGATTACTTTGTAATGCAAACGAAAAAAGGATATATCGTGTACCTAAATGTCCAAACAATTACTAACGCGGAGCGCGAACAACTTATTGCGGGCAATGACGAATTGCTTGATAAGATTTGCAACCTGCCATACGTCGACCCGTCGCGCGCATCACTTGTATAAACAGCATCGAATTTGTAAAGCAAAACATAATCAAGCATTATTTTTTTATTATTGCTACCGCGGTCAAAATATTTGAACGCTCATAATAACCCGCGCCCCCTTCCGGCAAGGCTCGCCTTGACTGCAGGTTTGGTTACCCGTCTCACAACAACATACACGCACTAATCAACACACACATCTGTGCCGTCTGGCACTGGTCGAAATGACAACGGGGGTGTATCTTACCACAAATGATAAGGTTATATTTATTTTAATGTTGAAGTTGCAGCTTCCACCACAAAAAAGGTACATAGTAAATTAACTATGTACCTAATTTCATATAGTGCCACCCAATTAAACCCACAGCCGCGGCCTATGCCGCCCAAACCTGTAGCCGTGCGCTAACGTACTAGCGTTCAGGTTCAGGAGTAGGTCGTTCCTTGAAACGGCTGGCAAGTGCAGAACAATCATCAAGCAAAACCTTTGCGTCAAAGTATTGCGTCTCCACTTCAGCGTAAAGCGCCAAAATTGTTGGCTCATCCGAAATTCGCTTGTTGACACGCAAAGTTTGTTGCGCAGCACGCGCCTGCAAAGTCTTTGCACGCTCCTTTACAGTATTGAAAGCGTCTTCAAATGTCGCATCCTCAGCAAATTCAATGTTTTCCATATGTTTTTGCTTACAAGCAATCGAATTAACCTCACGCGCATTGCTAATGATGTTCGCATCAAAATACGCCTTGTTCATAGCAGTAAGATTTGCTTCCGACTCTCTCACAACTTTTTGAGAAAAGGCAATCAGCGTTTCGATTTGCTCTTTCTTTTCTGAACCTGTCATAATATTCTCCTCCAACCGCCAAATTTTGGCAATTGATTTAAATCAATTAGTTATATAAAAATTGATTAACAGTCCGTACATTAGTATAGTATGAACTTGATTAATCTAACGATATTATATCATATTTTAACGCTTTTGTCAAACACTCAAATGCTTTGGCAAACGGCGCCGCAAATGCACTAACTTTTTAGAGAGGGTTCATCTAAGTTTTAGAAATAAAATAAAGCAAAGGCAAAAATTCCTTGAAGTAAATTTTATTGCAAATTTTACTATAAAGATTCCTTAAAAAATAAACTAAATTTATTTTTCAACGCCATTTTTGCTATCTAAAATCCTTGCTTTTCTTTGCAATTTTTGGTACAATATATTGAATTTCTAATCGCACAAAGCATTTGCATTTATTCCTTTCATAATGGCTCTGCGATTATTTATAATGGGTTGTAAAAACAACGAAAAGGGAAACAAATGGTAGATATAATAGAAGTTAAAACAAGAAAACAATTAAAGAAATTTGCTGAGTTTGTCAACAAACTTTATAAGGGTTGCCCATACTATGTGCCAACGCTTTTTGCTGACGAACTTGATATGTTCTCCCCAAGTGAAAACCCCGCATACGAAGAATGTGAAGTTGTATTGTATATGGCTGAACGCGACGGCAAAGTTGTGGGCAGGATTGCAGGTATCATACAAAATACATACAACCGCATTCGCGACTGCAAATTGGTTAGATTTACGCGCTTTGACTCAATAGACGACCAAGAGGTCGCAAACGCGCTTTTTGACGCCGTCGCAAAATGGGCAAAGGAGCGAGGCATCAACGGAATCATAGGTCCGCTCGGCTTTAATGACCTCGACCGTGAAGGACTTTTGATTGAGGGCTTTGACCGCATTTGTACATACGAAACGCAATATAATTACGACTACTATCCGAAATTGATTGAAAATTACGGTTTTGTCAAAGATGCCGATTGGGTCGAATATCGAATTAAATTTCCAGAACAAATTGACGAGCGCTATGAACGTATTGGCAATAAAATTTTGGCAAAGTATGAACTTAAAGTCATCCGTGATATGCCGAAAAAAGAATTTATCGGCAAGTACGGCGAGGACATTTTTGACCTTGTCGACGAGGGATACGGCGCATTGTACGGAACAGTGCCGTTTAGCAAAAAAACACGTCAACTCATTTTGAGCCAATTTGGGTTAGCACTAAACACTGACCTTATGGCACTCGTCGTTGATAAAGACGACAAGCCCGTCGCTTTTGCGCTGACATTACCGTCACTCTCGAAAGCGCTTGTCGGCTCAGGTGGACACTTGTATCCGCACACAATCATCAAGCTTTTGAAGGCAATCAAAAAACCAAAAGACATTGACTTTGCACTTGTCGCAGTTAAAGAAGAATACTTGAATAAAGGTTTGAACGGCGTCATTTTTAACGAACTTATGCACCGCTTTTTGAAAATGGGCATAGGCTACTGCGAAACAAACTTGAATTTGGAGGACAATATAGCCGTCCAAAATATGTGGCACAACTATGAGCGCGAACAACACAAGCGCCGCAGGGCATACCACAAATCAATTTAACATTGTTGTTATCTAATAAAACGAAAATTTATTACAAAAGGTAAATGGATTTAAGCCTTGAGTAGTTTCAACAAAAAAGTTGGTTGAAGTGCCAACTTTTTTGTTTATAGTTTTTTATAAATAATAAATAAAATTCACATTGTATTTATTATAATGAATATCATTTCTATGATATAAATAATATCTAAAAATTTCGTTAACTACAAATTTACTATAGCGACACGTGTGGTATATAACAAAAAATACTCCAACGAAAAGGTTGAAGTATTTTTTTGTTATCAAATAATGAATTATTTAATCATATCTTTCAAAATTGCGCGTTCTTTTTCAACAGAATCTCTATTATCGAGTTCATATTCAAGTTCGGCAGATATCTTTTCAATTTTATGAAGCAATTTTTCGCTTTCAACGCCGTCTTGGCACGCTTCGCGTTTTGCAAGTAAGTCATTTTGAGCCTTTGTCAAGATTGTGATTGTCTCATCAAGGCGTTTGAGTTCCGCTTCAACTTCAGCGAGTCTAACTTCTGCTTTAGCGCCAGACTTTGTTGAAACTTTGCCGCTTCTGTCATATGAATTTGTAACTTTGACAGACTTTTTGCTGCGTCTTTTCTTTGCGACTTGTTTGATGATTGTGCCGATGATGGCAATCAAAAGGGCAAAGCAAATCAAAATTCCAGCAACGTCGACAAGTTCTAGTTGAGGACGTGTGCTTGTTTTATTGTCATCATCTTTTGTGCTTTTCCCGTCGCTGAGGTCAACCTTGCTTGCAACTGCTTGGTCAAGGTTTGCAACACTTTCGTTGTATTCGTCCTCAGTATAATCGGCAACTGTGATGTTGCTGACAGCAACCGTGCCGCGTGTGAGCGCGTCCGTCGCACCAAGGCTGATTGCGATTGTGCTTGTCGTTTCACTGTCAGATGTCTTTACATAGAATGTGTAAGTGATGTAGTCTTCAGTTTCTGTTATAGCACTTGATTTTGCATTGAGTCCAGAAAGTTCTACAAATACGCCATAAGGAATAGCATTTTTGTCGTCGTCAAGTTGTTTATTTTCTTCGTCTTGGTTAATTCCCAAAACTTTGAGCGTAACGCTAACGGTGTAGAACGAACTTGCGCTGAATGTATATGATTTGTTTGAAGTGAATGTGTAGTATGTGTCGTTAGGACTGCTGATAACCAAGCGATTGTCCGACTTTGCATCGTCGTAAGTTAGGTCAAGTCCCAAACTGTTGTTGCTTGCGCTGATGATCCCAGCAATGATTGAAGCATCCTCAGTCGCGTTGTTCTTGCCCGTGTATCTATAAGGGGTTGCAACGCCATTGACAGTGTCACCTGTGATGAGGAAGTTTTCATCCGCAAGGTCGCAAACAATAGTAGTAGATGTTTTTTCAATTGTGTAAACATCATCTTCAACGCTTGTCGAAGTGAAGTTGTCAAAGAATGCGTGTCCAGTTTGTGGTTCATCTTTTGAGCCGAGTGAAAGGGCAAATGCAACATTATTTGCGCTTGAACCATTTTTCACGTAGATAGTATATTGAGTCCATTCTGTGCTTGTGATAATGATTTTACCGATTGTTGTTGAGTCGTTGATAACTGCAACCTCAGCCGATTTGGTCAAATAAGAAACCTTTGCATAGAAAGTGATTTTGTATGTTCCGTCGCTAGGAACAGAATAGTCACTACTCTTGAAAGTTTGGTCGCCCGAAATTGGGTTGTAAATCATCAAAATGTTGTTTGAAACTTTGCTGACGTCAAGATTGTTGTAATCACTCTTGATAACGCCCGGATTTTGAATGTTGCCGTAGTTTGCTTGGTATGCGTCAAAGTATTCCGACTTTGTATTGATGATGCCGCTATACTTTGAGTCAATGTTTGATTCGCTAGACAAAGTCCAGTCACTTGGCGCAAAGACGCCGTCAATCTTTTCGCCGTCTGTTGTCAAGTTAAAAGCACCGTTTGCAATATCAAGGGAATCAAGACTTGCAAGTGAAAGCGTCTTTAAATATGTTCCCGAAGCCGCATTTGCGTATTGGCTAACAGTCAAACGCGTTGTTCTTACTTCGTCAAAGAAAGCATAACCGCGCGTCTCGCTGCCACTTGTGCCGAGGCTAAGTTCTAATTGAAGGTCGACCGATTTAAACGGATTTCCTTTGACATAGAAAGTATATTGAGCCCAATCATTTGTGAACTTGTTTGTATAAGAACTTGTGTTCACGCTTGTAAATTCGGAAGAATAAGTAGCCGTTTCGCCGTCCTCAACAACTTCAACAAGTTTGATTGACGCGCCATTGTCGGATAGTTTGCCAGTCTTTACCCAAACCGAAACTGCAAGCATTTCAAATCTATCTACAGTAAATTTATTTGATTTATAAGTTGCGGTCGCTTCCGCAGTGTTATTGATAAACAACCCTTTTTGGTTGACAACGCTAACGTTGCTGCTATTTACCGCATTTACCATATTGGTCGATGGAGCAGTGTCAATTTTTGTTTCGTCTTGATTAAAGCCGTTAGACGAAAGGGAAGTTACACCCGAAACACTGGTACTGCTAGTTGTCGTGCGTGTCCACCCCTCCAAACCATTTTCAAAACTGCCGTTTGTGATTTTGTTGAGGTTGTCTTGCTTTAAATCAATTTCCTTTGAAGTAACAGCACTTTTGCTAACTGATTCATACGCTGTTTCGGTAAACTTGTCCGCCTTAACAGTATCAAAGAACACTGCGCCGCTTGTGTTTTGCGCTTGGCTGCTTGTGCCGAGCCACAACTCAAGGTTAGCGTTTACACTACTGAGCCCAGTCTTTACGAAAATTGTGTAAGTATTCCAAACATTAGATTGAATATTGATAAACGAATTGAGCGGAGAATTTTCAATTCCGTCTCCCGTCAAATAAGCCGAGAAGCCGTTATTGTCGTTAGCCCTTGTCAAAACCGAGAAGCTGATTGCGTAGTAACTTTGCGCGTCGAGCGCAATCGTCGATGACTTGTAGCCGTAGGACGTCGAATCATCCTCAGCATTAATCATTAAAACATAGTCATCTGTGGCATCAACCTTTTTTTCGGGGTTAATAGTAAGCCCTAAATCTTCCTTGTTTTTCTCAAAGTTAGTTTGCGATGTGTCAATGACGCCCGCCTTGACAAGTTCCTTTGCCGAATCCGTGCCAACAGCTGTCCAACTCGATGGAGTGCGGACGCTGCCCGACCCTGACCTTTCGGAGAAAGTCCCGTTTGTAATGGTGACTTGTTCAGTATATTCTTTTAATTCCGTCGTGCTAGCGTACGACTTAACGCCCGTTTGAACCCACGCAGGCACATACAAAAGCACCTGTGCCAAAAAGAACACGATTGCGAGCGTGAGCGCAATGACGCCTAAAGATTTTCTTTTTTGAATTTTTTTCATTTTATTACACCTTTAATATAGTAGTATTTGTTTGGCAAAACGCTAGTCTTGCAACAAATCAAATTGTACTTTATATTATATCTTATTATCGCCCAAAAATCAAACATTTTAGACAACATTTTCAAAAATACTGCCAAATTTTGAGCGCCCGACATTATATTGGTGTGCACACGTAATGTTTTGCTGAAAAAAAAGCCACTTCCACTTGTAAAAGTTTAAGTTTTTATAACGGCTCAAAATATTACGTTAAAGACATTATGCTTTTTTAGACTTTTTAAAGTGAGATTTTAAAAACTTTGCATTTTTCTAAACAAAATGTAAAAATGTTTATCAATATAGTTGACTAAAATTAAAAATTTGGGTATACTAAATTTGTATTGGCATACAGTTTTTTTTGAGCGAAAGCCGTGTCGCAAAGGGTTATGCTTTAGCGTGTTTTGACAAAGAAAAGTGTGTGCATACAAAGGAGAATTAGTATGTTATCAAAGAATAATAGGGGGGGGGGGGGATAAGTTATAATTGCAAAAATCGCAGCCTAACGCACTATTTTGATAGGCGTAACTGCGAAAAACTGCAACATACCCAACAAAATAAACAAAATAGCGATGATGACAAAGAACTTGATAATGCTTCTCCATTGCTTGAAAATGAATCAATTTTGTCGCAAGAAAGTGTAGCATATCAGTCGTGTCAGTCGTGCACTAATTGTTGGAGCGCAAACGATAAAAGTCAGTGCAAAGCATCACCTCACTTGCAAAGTAAATGTAAGTCGCGTGGCGAATTTTTTGTCGCATCCAAATCAAAGTACAAAACTAAATATGAGTGTGCCACTACCGCAAAGGGAGAGTGTGCGCGTGCAAGAAAAACTACAGCAACACAAATTGTGCTGTGGCTTTTGGCGTTTGTGCTTGCAATGGCAGTACATATGTTTTTGACACCAAACAACCAAGCTTTTGGCAACACCGCAATTTCGAGTGCTGAAGTCACTTTCGGTGGTGGCGACGGAAAAAGTGAAAGCACCGCTTTTGAAATTTCGACTCGTGATCAACTCCAAAAATTAGCAGATGACATTGGCTCTGGAGATAATTCTTACCATGGATACTATTTCAAACTTGTCAATAACATTACATTAGATAACACTTGGAATGGCATAGGCGATCGCAATAACTATGGCTTTTACGGGACATTTGATGGGAATGGTAAAACAATTATATATGATAATTCGAATGGGCCGCTTTTTAATAACATAGAGTGTGCTGCTACAATCAAAAATTTGGGTGTTACTGGAAGTCTACAATTGCAAGATGGTGGGTGTATTGCAACTCAAGTCAGCGTTAGTAATTCATTTTGCATTGCGGAACTTAGTACGTACTATGAAGAGCATAATGCTTGTCTTCCTCCTGTGACTTTTGAAAATTGCTATAGCGCGTGTACCATCATAACGCTGGGGGGTGTAGGTTGTGCACTCGGCGGAATTGTAGGTTATATTTATACCTTTTCAGGTCCAACGAGTGCCGATGAGTATGGAGGAAACGTATTTTTTAATAATTGTTATTGTAAAAACAAAATGCTTTTGTCGAACGATGGTTCATCATCAACGGACATTATGTATGGCGGATTAGTTGGGAATTGGAACGTCGGATACTTTAAAATAAAATTCTCCAATTGTTATAGTATAGATGATGCAAATTGCGCAGTTAGCGGGTGTGGCTTAATAGGGGAGATCAATGATGTGCCTACTAGTGTTGAGGGGGGAATTGCATATACCGATATATGTGTTAATAGTTATTTTTCTCCTAATAATGACAACATTGAATATGCAAAAAGTCTGCCATACGATTTCTGGAAAAATAATGAAAATCACCTATTCGGGGAATGGATAGGGACAGGTTATTTTCTTAGAGATGCTGGAGATGCCCTATGCAATACAAGTAATTTTACAATGAATGAAAATAAAAATGAAAATTATCCGTATTTAAATAAGAATGCGGCATCAACTCTAACAATCAATTTAAATGGAGGAGTATTCGACAGCTCTGCAATTACAACATTCGTGCTTTCAGCAAATGCTGGGGCAGTAATCGATTTATCTCTAATTGATTTCAAGAAAAATGACAAAACTCCAGAGGCATACATATTGTCGGCAGGCAGTGATATCGGCTCATTGAATGGGGCGAATTACACTTTCGGTCAATACGACGCGACAATAACATTAGAGTGGGATAAGAAGCCAGTTGTCTCCATAACTTTTGATATTAATCAAGAGCGCGAATACATTATCTACATTTTGGATGCTAGCGGAAATCCTATACGGCAGGTTGTTGCGAAGAATGGAACAGTGTGCAAGTTTGAGATTACAAAGAACACCGCATTTACAGTATTTGTGTATCAAGCCTTGTATTCTACTTGTACAATAACGTCGGGCGGAACATCAATTACGTCAAACAAAAAGGCATACTCAAGTGGAATTACTGAAGATACAAACATAGCAATCAAAATTACAGGCGCAGGTAATATTAATCAATGGATTTTAATTTAACAAATAATTTTAATGTTTTGTACTAAAAAATGTGAAAAACCTTGATTTTTTGAGAAAATTGAGGTTTTTTTTGTTGATTTTGCACACAATAGTTCTATGAGAAAAGTGCGAAAGGTGAGGACGGCGGCGTTGCGGCGCGTTGAGCGTGGAGTTGGAAGTATTAATTTGTCTAAGGTGCTGACTACGAACACTCGTAGTAAAAATGCGGATTTTAACAAAAAAAAGATACCTTTTTTTAAAGGTAACTCTTTGAAGCGGATTAATAATTTTAAGGCACAACCGAAGTTAGAAAACGGTACGGAAAAGGTCATCAATACTAAAAGCATAATTATTTGCGATGACGACAAAGTCAAGCGTTATGCTGAACTGGTTAAAAATTCGGATATGCGCCCGATTGCAGTCGTCAGCAAAACCGCTGGCACGCGTGAGCCAAAGAAATTGACCGCAAAAACCGTCATTTTGTGTATAGTTGTCGGCTTGATTTTGGGTTTTGTCAACGGCTTTCTCGGCGGCGGGGGCGGAATGCTATGTGTGCCACTGCTTGTTTTTGCGCTCGGGCTAACCGACAAGCGCGCGCACGCAACGGCAATCTTGATTATGCTGCCGATTTCGCTCGTGTCGTTTGCGGTATACGCGTGCAATATGCGCATTGAGTGGGAACTCGCGCTCTGGGTAGTGCTTGGCAGT
>CALDMJ010000141.1 GCA_937914725.1 uncultured Clostridia bacterium
GGGGGGGGGGGGGGGGGTATGAAGTTTATCCACAATTAGTACAAACCCTAAACAAAAAATATTGCAAAAATGCAAGACAGTATACACAAAATACTGCGAAAAATGGTACAAAAAATAAATACAAAACGTCGCCACCTATTACTCAAGTAATGTTGTGGCTTTTGGGGTTTTGTATATTTGCAGCATTTTCGCTATGTCCTCTTGCTGGACTTGCCACACGCTATAATCTAACAGCAGGCGGGCCCAAAGCAGACACATTCTATATCAACGCGCCCGTGTTCATAGCAGGCGATAGTGCCCGCAGTGAAACAACGGGTTCTGCGAACACAAGCACAGGTGTCGTGAACACTGGCATCAAGCCACTATTTAAAATAGACGGAACAGTGGACGCAGATGTTCTTGCCGATTTGTTAAATATGGTTAATGATAGTGAAGTAATGAAAAATCCCATTGGTACTGGTGGAGTGAAATACTATTCAGCAAAGAACTTTGGGCAATATGCTAACCTAACAGGCGCCCAAAAAGGCAACGCACAAATACTTGTAAAACTGTTTGAAACGACGGATTTTGAAGAAGCAGAGAATGCTAACAACGTAAATGAAGCATCGGCTCAATACTGGCAAGCAGTATATCGCTCAGTAAACGGCGAAAATGACGTCCTCACACTCTATATGGTGCGCCCATATGTCACTACATCATTTAACCCAAGTTCTCAGGATGGTGAAGGATACATACGTGAAGGTAACTACTCTCACAGTTATTTGAGGGATAAAACTGTTTTGCCATTATATGAAACATTGAAAAGCATATATAGCGCCCTCGACAAATATGTAGTTGCCCCATATCAACTATCGTCAAGTGGAGCAAGTGATATGAGTAAAACGACGATTGAAAATCCAGTCTTTTTGAATCTCGGCGGCTGGCAAAGCAGTGCATACCAAACGTCATATAACAAAGAAGGGGTATTATATAGCACAAACAGTGGCATTGGTTCAAGTGGGTCTATGAATGGGAGTACAAATTTTGGGGTAGAGAATGGAATGGATGGACTTAGTGGTGCGCACAGCCGATGGAGCGGCACGGTTGAGTCAGTATACAACGACAAGTTGTGGGTACCAAGTGGATATGAAGTACTGCACACAGGATACGGAAGCAGTAACGCAGTTGCTGAGGATGGCACTACAGGTCGCAAAGTTGAAAATGGGAAATACTATGACGAGGGGAATGACATAGTATGGTTGAGTAGTTCCCCAAGTGCAAGCGCAACCCCGTCAAATTCGAACAGTTTCGCGAACCGAACTGGGCTATGGGAACTCAGCGCGTACGACCGAGCATCATATTACATGACATGGTTGCGCTCTGGTCTTTCCCCCTCAGATTCTAATGGTTATTCAAATCATTCCCGCGGAATTTATGACGATGGCGACAGCGGTTATCCTGACGTTAGCAGCAACTACGGCGTTCGAGTAGCGCTCCATCTCTCTTTGGGTGCTCTTGCATCACCTATGGAAGAAACAGCGTTGAATATATCAGCTACAAATAATGCCGCTAACAGTTTACTTGTGCTCACAGTTATGGAGGGAAATACGCGCATTGCGGAATATTCTTGCGTAAGTGGAACATTCAATGCAAATGTAACGCTAGATTGGAATAAAACCTACAAAATTATAGCTACTCGACCATTTGGCTGCAGTCTGGAAGTCGAATTAGATGAAGTTTTACTATCTCCAACAGCTTTTGCTTATTACGAAATTTATACGGCAGAAAATGCAAGTATGAATATATCGTTTATGTTAACAGGTGATAATTCGTGGAATAATTGCATTGTAATATGATTTACTATACTTTGGGTAAAAAATATAAAAAAGTAATAGACATTCATTTTGCTTCCACTATCTTTTCATTTTACGTATCAATTTATTTTTACTTTTTGTAGAAAATTGTTGTGTTTTGTAGTATTTTGCTTGCAAAACACGCTTTTTATGTGTTATAATCATATATTGATTTTGATAAAAATTCACATTTTTATTTGCAAAGCACAAAATTGATGAAAAAATTCAAATTTTAATAACTACAAGTGTGCATATAAATGATTTACAAAATCAAGCTTTGTCAAAAATAATGAATAAATTTGTGCAACAAGCGCGCAACCAACATAAATGATGTGCTATCATATATAATAAATAGAGCAGGGAGAAAATATATGGGAATTTTTGATTGGATGACAAAGGATACCGAAAGTAGTAACGAGTCAGAGCGCGAACAAGCACTCAACAACATAGTTAGCCCCGAAGATGAGGACGCAAGAAAGCGCAAACTAGCGTTTGAACGCCTCACGCGCGGCGAAAATCCTATAAAAGATAAGGATGAGACGCCAAAGTATTCGTCAGCAACAAATGAAAGCGCTCAAGGCTCGCAAGATGTCAGCGTTTTTAACATAAAAACAAACCAAGATTTGGATGTCGTTGTCGATTATATCAATCGTGGCGAACCCGTCATCGCAAACCTCGGCAAAGTGCCTAAAAATGAGCAACAGCGCGTGCAAGACTTTTTGTCAGGTGTAGTGTTCGCTCTCAACGCCAATATTAGCTTGCTAGTGCAAGATATGTTTCTTATCACGCCCGCGGGCATAGTCATAAAGCAGCGCTAAAAGATGAGAAAAGCGGAAATTGTTGGATTATAGTATATCCCGCTATTAAGATTTTTCATTCACATTGAAAATTGAATTTAAAATTGGTGAAAAATACTGCAAAATGCTTGACTTAATACAACGCATATAGTATAATAATTGTTGCAAGCCGATATTAGGCGGTGCTAAAACGCTTGTTGCTTTTGCGCGTTATGTGTAAAATTGCGGACGAAAAACCTATGTAAAGCTTGTTTGAATGTGCTTTATTAATTACATAGCCGTCTGTAGTCAAAAGTTCGGTGTTTTAGCACTTAATAGGAGATTAGCTCAATTGGTAGAGCGCCGGTCTCCAAAACCGTAGGTTGGGAGTTCGATTCTCTCATCTCCTGCCAAATGCCCCCTCAGCGGGGCATTTTTGCATTTAAGAGTTTGTGTTGAGTTGCGAATGCGCGTTTTTTTTAAAATTGAATTGTTTTTACATTGCTGCATTATATGTGCATCCTATTGATGGGTAAAACTGCATTGCGAGCAAGCCAAATATTCTCTTAATCAAGGTGAAATACTACAACAATGCGATAAATTTTATCGCATTGTTGTTTTTTGTATAATGTACGTATATTTTTTTGCAAAAGTACGAATTAGCAGTTCAAAAACTTGACAAATGTTCATAAAATATATTACAATATCATCATAAACATTCATAACAAAGAAATATTAGAAAACTAAAGGAGGGGTGTGCAAATGGAAATGATTTGGGTGTGGCTCGCGGTCGTCGCAGTCAGCTTGATTGTAGAATTTATGAGTTGGGATTTGACCTCAATTTGGTTCGCAGTAGCAGGGCTTGTATCCTTGATTTTATCAGCAATCGACGGCATCGCTTGGGAAGTGCAGCTTGTTGTTTTCATCGTCATTTCAGCGCTTTTGCTGATTTTTGTGCGCAAAATTTGTCGCAAACTTTTGCTCAAAAACGCGAACACAAAAACGAATGTCGATGCCTATGTGGGTAAGTGTTCTAAACTCTTGAAAGCAATCGGCGCGGACGAAAACTATGGCGAGGTTAAGTTCAATGGTGTCATTTGGCAAGCAATGAGCGAAACTGGCGAAGAAATCGGGGCAGGTGCTGAAGTTGAAGTAGTTAGAGTCGAAGGCAATAAAATGGTCGTAAAACTATCAAAGTCAGCAAGTGTTGTTGTCGAACAAACTGAACCCGTTGAAAAAGAGACCGTCGGCAGAGAACTCGAAAATGTTATCAGTGTCGAAATGCCTGAAAGTAAGGAACGTCCTACAGAAACTGCAGAAAAAAGTAAAACAACAAAAAAAGCGAAAAAAGTTCAAGACGAAAACAAATAGTACGCAATAAGGAGAAAAATATGAGCACAATAGGAATTATTTTTATAGTACTCGGCGTCATTGCACTTGCAATTTTGTGCGCAAGCGTTAGAGTAATCAAACAATCAACAGCAGTCGTAGTTGAAAGGCTTGGCAAATATAGTCGTACACTCGAAACAGGTGTGCATTTTATCATACCGTTCTTTGATAGACCGGGCAGACCAATTTCACTAAAGGAAATGGTTGCCGACTTTAAGCCTCAACCAGTTATCACAAAAGACAACGTCACAATGCAAATAGACACTGTCGTTTATTTCCAAATCACTGACCCAAAACTCTACACATACGGCGTAGATAGACCAATCAATGCAATCGAAAATTTGACCGCAACAACATTGCGTAATATCGTCGGCGAACTTGAACTTGACGAAACACTTACAAGTAGAGATACCGTCAACACAAAAATGCGTCAGATTTTGGACGAAGCCACTGACCCGTGGGGCATCAAAATCAACCGCGTTGAATTGAAGAATATTCTCCCACCACGCGACATCCAAGATGCAATGGAAAAACAAATGCGCGCTGAACGTGAAAGACGTGAGGCAATCTTGAAAGCCGAAGGTGAAAAGCGCTCCAGCATTTTGGTTGCTGAAGGTGAGAAACAAAGTAAAATCTTGAAAGCGGAAGCTGATAAGCAAGCCGAAATCTTGCGTGCTGAAGCTGTAAAACAAGCAGAAATTTTGCGTGCTGAAGCGCAAAAAATTGCGTACATTAGCGAAGCGCAAGGTCAAGCGGAAGCAATAGAACTGATCACTAAAGCAAATCCAGATGGCGCATACGTCACATTGCAAGGTTTTGAAGCGTTAAAGACCCTTGCAAACGGCAATGCTACAAAAATTATTGTTCCAAGCGAAATTCAAAATGTAGCAGGACTATTGACAAGTGTAACCGAAACAATAACAAATATGCCAAAGGGTGACAAAGTTAGTGCACAAAACGCTGACTCAAAAAATAAAAAAACAACAAAAACTGATAAATAAAAGTAATTAAAACACAAAGAGTTGCAGCGATTTGCAACTCTTTTGAAAGGAAAGAAAAAGAAAATGTTAAAATTATATAATACCGCAAGCAAGCAAAAAGAAGTGTTCAAGTCCATTCATCCAAATGAAGTGACAATGTATTCTTGCGGTATGACAGTTTATTCGCATCCACATTTAGGGCATTTGAAAGCGTACCTTATGAGTGATGTTTTGGCGCGCTATCTTCGCGACCTCGGCTATCGTGTAAAACACGTGATGAACGTCACGGATGTCGGGCACAACCTCGACGATGCAGACGATGCCGACGACAAAATGGAAGTTCGCGCTCGTCAAGAAAATTTGACGCCGTGGGATATCGCTAGAAAGTACGAAAAATGTTTTTTGAAAATCTTGCCGAAATGAATATTGTCCGTCCAACAATCATCGCGCGCGCTACCGAAAATGTGCCATATATGATTGACCTAATCAAAAAGCTTGAAGCAAATGGCTACGTTTACAAAACAAGCGTCGGCTTGCAATTTGACACGTCAAAGTTTCCCAAATACGCCGAGTTTGCGCACCTAGATTTGGAGAATCAACAAGCAGGGGCGCGCGTCGCAGTCGATGACGAACGCCGAAATCCGTGGGATTTCGCGCTTTGGATTTTGAACAAGCCAAACCACATTATGAAATGGGATAGTCCGTGGGGGGTAGGTTATCCGGGTTGGCACATAGAATGCAGCGCAATGTGCTTACATTATTTGGGTGAACAAGTAGACATCCACACAGGTGGAATTGAGCATATCAAAATTCACCACACAAACGAAATTGCACAAAGCGAGGGGGCAACAGGTAAAAAATTTGTCAATTACTGGTTGCATAGCGGGCATTTGATGGCTGATGGCACAAAGATGAGCAAATCTCTCGGCAATGGCTACAATATCGACGATTTGAAATCGCGCGGCTATCACCCACTTGCGCATAGATATATGCTCTTAAAAGGAGACTACAAAAAGTCTTTCAACTTCACGTGGGAAAATGTTCACAACGCGCAAATAGAGCTTGTCAAAATTTGGCGTGCAGTCAGTGAAATTGCCGATTGCGTCGGCGGGCAAATTCTCGACAAGTATTTGACAAAGTTCCGCGACGCACTCGACGACGACTTGAATACATCGCTCGCAATAACCGAACTTTGGAATTTGCTAAACAGCAAAGAAGCACCTGCCGACAAACTCGCAACGCTTGAAAAGTTTGATAAAGTGCTAGGGCTTGACCTAGAAAACGCCGACTACCGCTTGAACGAACTTGAGGACTATCAAGGAATCAGCCAATTAGACAAACAAGCAGCGCGCCTATTGCTAAAGGACCGCGAACAAGCGCGTAAAGACAAAGACTATGCCAAGGCGGATGAAATTCGTAACAGAATCGACGCAATGGGCTTTGAGGTTTTGGATAGTAAAAATGGTTCACAAATTAGACTCAAAGAGTTTGGCAAACTCTAAAAAGTTAAACAAGTTAGTAATTTTTATCTTTGTTAAAACAGTATCATTAACTATAAAGAAATCGCACAAAAGTTTGCACTTGTGCGATTTCTTTTGTTGCAATTTTTGAGAAGTCTATATATTTAAATCTTTTTTATACCAAACATTTTTCAACTTAAAATGGTGTAAATATTCCGTTTGAGACACTTTATAGTTTGGCTTTATATGTGTTGCAAGATGTTGGTAGCGTTGTTCACAAAAATCACTTTTTCGGGAAGCGGTTTTGCAAACTCAAAAATTCTTCAAGCGTCGTCGTTGGGGCAGGGCTGTCAACAACAAATTCGCCCGAAACACCCGAATACTTGTGTTTGATTTTGTTAAGATGTTCAACATTTTGTAGCGGCGCAGTATTGCTGCCTTCGTTCGGTATAACAGTTGCCGATGTCGCGGACATCGCGTTATTTTTCTTCAATTGCGTTTCTGCTATAGCAATTTCCGCAACCTGTGGTTGTGGTTTGCGCCTTAGCAACGTAAAGTAACCGCTAGATACAGCCATTTTTTCAATATTCGGCGTTTTAGACATATCAATGCCTTGCGCAACGCATGGGGCATACGCGATAATTAGGCTAGGACCTCTGTGCGCCATTGCTTCTTTAAATGCCGTGAGCGCCTGATTTGGGTTAGCGCCAATGCAAACTTTTGCAACATAAACGTTATCGTATTGCATAGCAATGCCCGCAAGGTCTTTCTTTTGAGTCTTTTTGCCCCCTTGCGCGAATTTCGCAATCGCGCCATAAGGAGTTGCCTTAGATGCCTGCCCACCAGTGTTAGAGTAAACTTCAGTGTCAAGCACCAAAATATTGACATCCTTGTCACTTGCCAAAACGTGGTCAAGCCCGCCAAACCCTATGTCATAAGCCCAGCCGTCACCGCCAATAATCCAAATATTTTTTGGCATAATCGCGTCGTAAATTGACTGCAAACGTTCAATCTTTGAAACAGTACTAATTGCCGCAGCATTCAGTTCGCCATCACTCATTTTGATATAATTGTCGTAAAACCCTAAGCGTTCCGCGCACAAATTTTGCAAGTCAAAGAAAGTCTTTTTACATTCGTCAAAATTGTCCTCATTCATAATGAACGCCGTGAAAATGTCCGCAAACTTTTGGTCATTTGCCGAAAGTTCGCATAGTATGTTGCGCACTTCTTCGTGGCGTATTTCATACGCCGTGCGAATACCGAGTCCAAACTCCGCATTATCCTCAAATAGTGAGTTTGCCCACGCAACGCCCAACCCGTCATCGGATTTTGAGTAAGGGCAAGAAGGGTAGGAACCGCCCCAAATGCTTGAGCAGCCCGTCGCATTTGCAATCAACATACTTTCGCCGCAAAGTTGAGTGAGCAGTTTGACATACGCAGTTTGCCCGCAGCCCGCACACGCACCACTAAATTCGAGCAATGGTTTTTCAAATTGCGACCCCTTTAATGTCGTCTTATTTTGATTTGGCAATGTTTCAATTGTTTCAAATTTTTCATAATTTTCAATTGAATTAGCCAAAACATCTTCTGCGCTTTCCATAGAGAGAGCCTTGTTTTTAGCAGGGCAAACGCAAGCACAATTGCCGCAGCCTGTGCAATCAAGTGGCGAAACAGCAAGACAAAATTTTCCTCGATTTGGCATAATGTTGTCTTTGCTTTCTGCACCCCTGTCATCAAGCGTTTCTTTTGTGCGAATGCACGCGTGAGGGCAAACTAGCGAGCAGAGGTTGCATTGAATGCAGTTTTCCTTGTGCCATTTTGGCAAATCAGTCGCAATGCCGCGCTTTTCAAACTGTGATGTCGCAATAGGAATACTTCCGTCCGCGCTAAATTTTGAAACAGGAATTTTTTGCCCTTGCAATTTTGCCATAGGACGCATAATCTCAGTGCAAAATTCGTTAGTTTTTTCTTCTTTTTCAGTATTTTTTGTGCCGACTAAAGTAGGGAAATCGACTTCAACCAAATTTTCAGCCCCGAAATCAATCGCTTGAATGTTTGCTGCAACAACTTTTTCGCCAAATTTTGAGTATGATTTTTTGATAAAGTCCGCCATTTTTTCTTTCGCCTTGTCAAACGGCATAATGTTTGAAAGTTTGAAAAATGCACTTTGCATAATGATGTTGATTTTGTTTTTCAGCCCTAATTTCTTCGCGCCCGCCAAAGCGTCCACAATATAGAGTTTTGCATTTTTTTCTTTAAGTGACGCCACAAAATAGTCAGGTAAAAAGTCGTTTAGTTTGTTGACTTCAAAAGGGCAGTTCAACAAAACAGTGCCATTGTTTGCTAGATACTGCAAAACATCTAATTTTGCTACAAAACTAAAATTGTGAATAGCCACAAAGCCCGCGTTATCAATTTGGTACGGCGCCGAAATCGGTTCGCCACCAAAGCGCAAATGACTGACCGTCATACTGCCGCTTTTCTTTGAGTCGTAAACAAAATATGCCTGCGAGTGTAGCCCCGTAGAACCAATTATCTTTGCACTGTTTTTGTTGGCGCTAATTGTTCCGTCACCACCGATGCCAAAGAAAACGCACTCGCGCATCCCGCTATCGATTTTGAAGGAATAATCGACGTCCAGCGAAAGATTTGTTACATCGTCCGTGATGCCAACTGTGAAATGGTTTTTAGGGTGCTTTTTCATCAAATTGTCAAAAACTGCCTTTGCCATAGCAGGGTTAAACTCAAAACTACCAAGCCCATATCGTCCGCCAATAACACTGATTTTTCTCTCCATTTGCATAATTGCCGTGCAAACATCAACAAAAAGTGGTTCACCAACAGCACCTGCCTCCTTAGTCCTGTCAAGAACCGCAATTGTTTTGACCGTCTTTGGCAATTTGTCGACAAAATATTGTGCATCAAACGGACGATATAGTCGCACGCACAAAACGCCAACTTTGTAACCCATTTGATTAAGTTTTTTCGCGGTTTGCTTCAAAACTTCCGTTCCGCTACCCATACAAACAACGGCAAATTCCGCGTCATCAGCGCCGTAGTAGTCGAAAATGTGGTATTCACGTCCCGAGATTTTATATAAGTGTTCAAATTCGTTCTCTACAATTTGTGCAACGCTATCATAAAATGGGTTGCAACGCTCGCGGTTTGCAAAAAAAACATCTGCACTTTGGCTCGTTCCGTACATTTTGGGGGCGGAGTTTGAAAGCGCCTTGAGTTTAAATTGATTTATTTTATCAAAATCAATCATACTTTTGACATCATCGTCCGTCAAAACCTCAATTTCGTTGACTTCGTGACTAGTCCTAAATCCGTCAAAAAAGTGCACGAACGGCAAACTAGCTTTGAGTGTCGCAGAATGTGCGACCATAGCGAAATCTTGTGCTTGTTGCACTGAAGATGAGCAAAGCATTGCAAAGCCTGTCGCGCGCGTTGCCATAACATCGGAATGGTCGCCGAAAATGCTCAGCGCGTGTGTTGCAAGTGCACGTGCCGAAACGTGAATTACACACGGCAACTGTTCGCCCGCAATCTTGTACATATCAGGAATCATCAGCAACAGCCCTTGGCTCGCCGTAAAAGTCGTAGCCAGCGCGCCGCCGCGCAAGTTTCCGTGCAAAGCACCCGCAACACCCGCTTCGGACTGCATTTCGTAAACATCAACCGTGTGTCCAAAAATATTCTTATCCCCAGCGTTTGCCCACGTGTCGCAAAGTTCTGCCATAGTGCTGGACGGTGTAATAGGGTAAATTGGCGCACATTCACTGACTTTGTAGGCAATTCGCGCGCACGCAGTGTTGCCATCCATAGTCAAAAATTGTAAAAATTGCATACCACAATCGACATTCTTTGTGCAGTAAGGGGTAGCACCAGCCTTGACCGCCGTCGTTTTTGTCTTTTCCTTTGTAGAAGGTTCAATCACGCACGCTTTTGCGCTGCTCTCGCTATCTAAAAGAGTAGAGTCTAGTTTGTTGTTTTCAATATTTTCGTTCATAATAATTCTTCCTTCAACTTATACTATTATATATGAATTTTGCCAATTTAGCAAGCAATAACACGCTATAGTGCAGATTTTATGGTGTCGTTCTCGATTGTAGTTTCCATTTGGGGATGTGTCTTGATTTTTACCAGTATTTCATCGTTAAGTGGCACTACAACAAAGTTCACACAAATTTGGTTTGTTTTTAAAGCATCAGTTCCATTTGATAAAAGGCATTATTTATTCATATAATATTGATAAAAAATATACACGCGGCTATTGACAAAATTTTGCAATTAGTGTATAATATGCGTAAAAGAGAGGATGAGAAGAATGATTAACTTACTTGAGTATAAAAGAGAAACTCACAATAAAGATTTTTTCCGTGCCGTGCGCAATGATAGTAGCATTGCTAAAAGGGTGGGAACATACGCCGTTTCATCCGTCATCGTCGGCGGACTTGCGGGCGCAATTTTTTTGCTCCCAGCAGTTGGGCCACTCGTCGCAGCCCCAACTTTGATCACAGCATTGTCCTATAGCGGCAACTTTGTGCTTGCAGGGCTCGCAGGTGGCGTCGGCTATAGCATCCACCGTTCACTCTTGCATAAAGATAACGTGCTTTCAAAGGCGGAAAAAAGCCTCCAAAAAGCAGCAAAGATTGAAAAGAAATTTGCCGATTATAAAGAAAACAATAGAGATATGAGCGACCGCAAGTACGCAAGAATGATAAAAGCGCGCGATAGAAAGCTTATGTACTTTGATACCGTCCACGATGTGTATCATAGAAAGGTTGATCGACTTGCAACGAAACTTGGCTATAAATTGAGTGACGAATATATAAAGGATAGAACAGCAAACCCATTTGTTGCTGAAACTGACGCTGAAATGCTGAAAAAGCAAGGTAGAAGCGAATGGCTCAACAATAGACGTGCTAAAAAGCTTGTCAAAAAGTTTGAAAAACTTGACGACTTGCACGAAGATTATCTTGACTACCTCGGCATCAAAGGCAACGATATGAGTCAACTTGAGGAGTTTAGCAAGAACCTTGACCAACGTCGCGTTATCAATCGCACAAAACGTGGTTTGAGTGCCATCAAAGGGAAAATCTTTAACCCTGAATCAGCGGCTGAAAGACAGAAGAAACGCGAAGAAAGAGAAAAGGAAGACACGGCTGGAAATCCAACAATTCACACACCATCTCCAAAGGGCGGAATAAGCACACCAAAGCCTGCCGCAGCAGAGAAAACATCGTGGTTTAGTAAATGGTTCAGAAAGTCAGCATCCGCTGCAACTGCGGGCGCAGCATCTACTGGCAAGCCAGTCGTCATTGGCGAAACAGCACACGACACAAGTTTTGAGGACGCACTAGAAAATGACCAAACAATTGCGCCCGCATATGTTGATGTAAGCGACCTTTCATTGTTCGACCAACTTGTTATGAGTGCACAAATTGTGGCATCTGATAGAGATAGACTCAATCTTGTAAAACATAACGAGGACTCAGTAGAGTGCATTCAACCGCGCTTTGCATTTGCGTCATTGTCAACAAAAAAAGGCTTTATGAAATCTTTGCAAAAAGAGTCAGTCAGCAATGCGCCATATCCAATCGCGGATAAAGTTACCGTTGACGACGCTTGTGAGTATTATAAAGGGTCCTATGGAAAGGAAATGCAAGGCATTAAAGCGGCAGTTAAAAATTTGAAAGATGTAAGCAATTTACTTGATGTTTATATTGACTCACAAAATCTTGATACAAACGGCACACAATTTTTGGTTCAACTTGACTTTGACAACCCGAAGTTCACAGTTACAAAAGAGTTTGACAACGCGCAAAAAGCGCTCGCATTCACTCAACTTGCTGAAAGTACCGCAAGAGAACAAAAAATCAACAATAATTGCGATGGCTACCGCATTACGACGTGGACAAAGCGTGAAAATGAGGCATATCAAGTTGCGCTGCCATTAAGTGCCGTCGTCGTCGACCCAATCACGATGGAGCAAGCGAAGGAAAGAATGTATAATTCATATTTGTACGAGACAATGAACTTGCACCGTACATTGTGTATCGTTGAAGATAGAAAAATCAAAGATTCGACAACTGAAATTATTAAAATCATTAATAGTTATACAGGAATGCCAACTTCAGAGAAAGAAATTGTTAAGAGCATTGAAAGAATGCCAATGCTTGGTGTGAACACCTTAATCGCGGACGAAATCGCCCTTGATGCAGAAACTTTCAGCAAACGCGACAAACAATTTAGAAAAGAACAATTTTGCCGCAACCCTGAAGTAGTCAAAGCATAACTGATTAAACTTTGAAGATATCGACTTAAAAAGCATAGTGAAAAACAATCCCTATGCTTTTAGTTTGTAAATTTGTAAAGCTATATTTGCTAACCGACAGCACATTAAATGTAGATATTACTTTAAAATCGCTACTAAATAAGTTGTAAAACAAAAAGAATTTTTGTCAAAACGCTTGCAAAATTTGTAACTATGTGCTATAATATCAACAATGACTTCGGGCGGTCCTCTATAGGCGCTTTTGCGTGGTATATGGCCTAATCTATAAGAACGCTAATATTTGTAGGAGGTGAAAAGTCATGAACATAATCGATGTAATTGAGAAAGAAAGTCTAAAGCCAGAAGTTGCAAACTTCAAGGTTGGAGATACAGTCAAAGTATATGCAAAGATTGTCGAAGGAGACAAAGAGCGTATCCAAGTCTTTGAAGGCGACGTAATCGCTAGAAAGAACGGCAGCGTTCGCGAAACATTTACTGTTAGACGCATTTCTTATGGTGTTGGCGTAGAAAGAACATTCCTTGTTCATTCCCCAAGAATTGAGAAAATCGAAGTTGTGAAGCAAGGTAAAGTTCGCAGAGCAAAATTGCACTACCTTCGCGGACTCACAGGAAAGAAAGCAAAAATCAAAACAATCATTCAATAGTTTGTTTTTCGCAGCACCCACCTCGGTGCTGTTTTTTGTTATATTTGGAACAAAAAAGGCAGTGGTCAATAAATTTGACCACTGCCTTTTTAGGGTATTCAATATCCTTATGTAGGGTAAGGTATTGAATAAATGAAACAATGTGATACATATCACGATACTATTATATCAAACATTTTGTAGGAAGTCAACAAAATGTAGATAATTAATTATATAATTTTGCTGTGAAAGATAATTTTTTTGGCAAGAAACTGAAAGCGCTAAGAGTTGAAATGGGTTTGAGTCAGCGTCAACTCGGCGAAGAACTAGGCGTCGTCAATCAAACAATTAGTTTTTGGGAAAGCGGTAGCCGCGAACCCGACTTAGATACGCTGCTAAAAATCGCAAAATTTTTTGCAGTCACGGTCGACGAGTTGCTTTGCGAATGAACAAACATAGATAATTAAAAGATAAAATAAGTGTCAATAATCAAAATATGGTTATCGACATTTTATTTTTATGTGGGGCAGTTGTTTTATGGCTAATGATTTGGCAAGTGCGCAAAATGAATACGTGCTGCGCGCAAAATGCACAAATTAAGCGGAAAATTACACAAACAAAGCATATAATTGCTGCAAATTTGATAAAGCGCGGGTGTATACTAAAAAGCGCGCACTTTGTTTACCCAAAACGTGACTTTAAATTTTCGCCACAATTCTTGTTTTTTGAAAAACAAAATGTTTTTATAATCGGCAGCAATATTTGTAAGCCCGACGTTGGATTTTTTGACTTTCATATTGATATTTGTCTCAATTCTCAGCAACGGTCGATAAATTTTAGCAACTTTTCCAAGTCAAAAGGCAATATGATTTGCGAAACTGCGTTTCAAGAATACATTGTTAAAATTGCAATTTCAAACGATTTAAGTATTGCATTTCAAGTGAAAAAGCAAAAACAGCAAAAAGAAAAGCGCCACAGCGCACAAAAGTTGCAGCAATGCCCATACCAACGAACCACACAAAAATTAAAGCCCAATTTAATGATAAAGTTGACTTTTTCATCCCCAAATGCCATACTCAAGCACGCGAATTCGAGCGTGCAAGTAGGCAAAACAAGTATCAAATACGCAAGTAATCAATGCTTTTTGAGAGAAGTAACTCCGAACCATTTGTCGCTTATTTTTAAGTGTGATTCAATGCGCAACGTGTGGCTGAATTTGCAATTCACAGGCGTAAACGTACGACAAGAATCTCAAACGTTTCCGCACTTGTTTGGAATAAAGTTTTTTGCGCAAAAACGTCAATTTTTAACTGCACTGGCCACAAAAATAAGTAACAAAAGTCTATCAAACTTCGTGCAGTTTGGTAAAGCGAAACAGGTGTGTAAACATATAAACGAAAACTACGAAAAGTGTGTATTTTTTTCACTTTTCACATCGCGCGATTATCTAAATTATAAAGAAGTCTTGTGCCATTTAGATTTGTATAATTTGTTTGACATTACGCCTGTATTTTTATATAAAAATGTTCACCCGCATAACTTAAAAGTGAAATTTTATGATTATTTTGGAGCACCGCTTGCCGTTGTAAATTATTTTTTGCAAAATGGCAATTTGTGCGGACAAACACTTAATAAAATACAATCAAAAGCCGTAGATTCGCACGATGTGTTTTTCGATTTAAAAACCCTTAATTGCTATCACTTTTTTGACGCCGATAATTGCCCAAATTTTGAAGATTTTTCAAACTTTCGCAAAATCGGTAACACACTAAAATTAGAAAACACAAACGAAAAAGTTTACTACAATTTTTCTTGCCCATTCAAAATTGAGGCAGGAAAAATTGCATTCCGCGATGCGTGCGTTTGCGCAATAAAAAGCAATAAAACTATCAAAAAATCGTACTACGAATGCCTAGTCGATAAAGCGCAAAACGATGCGCAAAAACAACTTTTCATAAACTTTTGGCAAGACGAAAAAGTATTGAAAATGAACATAGAAAACGCGATTGAATTATGTCAACCAGTTGCATTAATCTACCTGCAAGATAAGCCCAATTTCATCACAACATTTGAAAATTTTTACTCAAAGTATACCGATTTGACCTCAAAATTCATAATGTTTTATTATCTTTGTAAATACGCCCTGCAAACAAACAATGGAAAACCATATGTCGCAAAATATAGCACTGAAATTTTGCAAAACGCAAGAAAATGCTTTGCATTATCGCGTGATTGCCACGATTACAAACAAAAAATTTTGTTATATCTCCATATGAAAAATTTACAGAATTTATCAATGTATTATGACAATTATATCGAACTAAATCAAATCACAACCGCGCTTTCAAAAGAATGCAACATTGCCCCAAATTTAAACGCAACAAATTTTGATGACTTAATTTCAAAATTTCCGCCCACACTCTTTAATTACGAGTATTTGCTTGATTACTTGCTAGAAATTAAAAGCGGATACTTTCGCTTCAAAAGTGACATTTGCGCATATGAAAATATGTTCAAAATTAACTACAACGGCGCGCACGCAAGTGTATTATTGCTAGGTAATAAGTTAAGTACAATACGGGGCAATTTGCAAATCAATGAAAATCTCTTCATCCCAATAGATTTGCAAGGCGTAAGCCGCGAATTGAAAATTTACTAAATGGGGGTATTTACTTTGAAAACGCGTTTAAATGTGATATAATGTCAATTTGAAAATGCTCCCTTTGTCGTGTTGCGCCAAAAAATTGCAACCAGCACAAAAAGATAGGGGAAAGGAGATACTCTTGGATAGTTTGTTTGAAAATATGCACAACGATAAAAAACCACTAGCGGAAAAAATGCGCCCCCAAAACCTCGATGAGTTTGTCGGGCAAAAACACATTGTCGGTACAGGAAAATTGTTGCGCCGTCTAATTGAAGCGCAGCGTGTGCCTAGCGTCATTTTCTATGGCCCCCCGGGTACGGGCAAAACTACTCTCGCTAGAATAATTGCGGATACAAGTGATTCAAAATTTGTAAAACTCAACGCAATTTCAAGTGGTGTCGCGGAAGTCAAAACCGTTATTGAGCAAGCAAAAAAAGATTTTGAGGTTTACGGACAAAAAACGTATCTACTTTTGGATGAATGCCACAGGTGGAGCAAAGCGCAAAGCGATTCGCTGCTAGCCGCGCTTGAAAACGGATACCTAATCTTCATTGGCTGCACAACCGAAAACCCAAGTTATAGTATGACAAGAGCAATCGTATCAAGGTGTTCCGTATTTGAGTTTAAAAGGCTTGGAGTCGACGACATCAAAAGCGTACTAAAAAGAGCAATCAGCAGTGACGATGGACTCAAAAAGTACAATATTAAAATCGACGACGACGCAATGACATACATTGCCAGCGCGTGTGGTGGGGACGTTCGCAGCGCGCTAAATGGACTTGAAATCGGCGCAATAACAACTCCCGAAAACGAAAACAACGAAACCGTCATAACAAAGGAAATCGCCGCCGAATGCCTGCAAAAGAAAGCAACCAGCCTTAATGAGGATGTATACTACGAACTTTTAAGTGCCTTTTGTAAAAGTCTGCGCGGTAGCGATTCAACAGCCGCGCTATACTACGCAAACCGACTCATAGAAGGAGGCATCGAACCGCAAGTACTCGCGCGCCGAACTCTCTGCCACGCGGCGGAAGATGTCGGGCTCTCCGCTCCGAATGCCGTGCTGCAAGCGGCTGCCGCACTATATGCGCTTGACCACCTAGGAATGCCCGAGGGTAACCTCGTTCTTACGCAGGCAATACTCTACGTGTGCGAATCGCCAAAGGACAATAGAGTAGTCGTTGCAATGAATATGGCGCAGGACGATGCCAAAAATCACCCCGACGACAACATCCCGCCGTACCTCAAAAATCACACGCCGCAAAGCAAGTTTTATAAATACCCTCACGACTACGGCGGCTACGTCGACCAGCAGTATCTTCCAAATTCACTAAAAGATAGAAAGTACTTTACTAAAAAGGATATAAAAAAGTCGTAAACCGCTTGAATAAAGCGTAATTTTTCTTGTTTAATTGTTTGCAATAAAATTCCCAATGTGCTATAATACAAAAGTTTAATCATTATTCGACGCAAAACCGACGGCGGTGCAGGGCGCAAGCGGAGCGGCGTATAATGAATACATAGGAGAATTTTATGGAATTGAAAGGAACAAAAACTGAACAAAACTTGTGGCAAGCCTTTGCAGGTGAGAGCCAAGCAAGAAACAAATATACATATTACGCAAGTAAAGCGCGCAAAGAGGGTTTTGAGCAAATTGCGCAAATTTTTGAAGAAACCGCAGGTAACGAAAAAGAACACGCAAAAATGTGGTTCAAACTCGTGCACGGCATCGGCTCAACAAAAGAGAATTTGCAAGACGCAGCAAACGGCGAAAACTATGAATGGACCGATATGTACAAAAAGTTCGCCGAACAAGCGCGCGAGGAAGGCTTTGACGACATCGCAAGAATGTTTGAAGGCGTAGCAACAATTGAAGAAGAACACGAAAAACGCTACAAAGCACTGCTTGCAAACCTTGAAAATGACAAAGTTTTTGAAAAGGACGAAGAAGTCGTTTGGGTATGCCGCAATTGTGGCTTTAGAACACGCGCAAAGCAAGCGCCCGAAGTTTGCCCAGTATGCGCGCACCCGCGTTCATTCTTTGAAATCGCACGCGACAATTTCTAAATAGCCAAAATTTGTCATGATTGACAATAAATCTAATCCAGCGTTTGCCACACTTTACCAATGTGTTTGTAGCACGAAAACAAATGTGCAAGCAACATCTAGAAAAGGTGGTGGCGCAACCGTGTTTGCCAACTTTGCCAACTCAATATACGGGAAAGCAGGCAAAATATCTATATAATGTATATATAAGTATATAGATGAATAAATATAGTTTGCAATATAGGACGGCACACGCCGTTCTTTCTTTCGCTAATGCAATGAATAAAAAAGTGATATTGACAATACTATATATGTATGGTATAATATTTTTAAAGAGAAGGGAAAATCAGTGATAAATATAACAAATCAAAGCAAAAATATTGATTTTTACAGTGACGCCATTTACAATTTGCTCAAAGACTTGCTTCCGCACGACGAAGCAAAGTATTTGACAACCGCACTTGTCCACAAACAAAGCAAAGAAGAATTGAGCAATTTCTTGCTCAACCCAATAATAGTCGTTAACGGAGAACACAGCGAACGCGTTGACAACGATTTTATTAAAAGGCAACTGCTAAAAAAAGGAAACTATGACGCGCTGAGCAAAATCAACGACGCCAAAATTATAATTTGCAACTGCAACGACATTGCAATCATAGGGCTAGATGTAGTATACCTTTTTGACAATAAAGTGCGCTTCATTTCGCCAAAAGAACAGGCAAACATAAAAAATGAAGTGTTTTTGGCAAAAAACAATAAAGTGTTGCATTCCGTGAACATAACCTACAAATTAAGCGTCGGCAACGCGTTCAAAACAGTCATCCACAACGCCTTCGACCGTGTCGTCAATACGCGAATGCTCAACATCAGCCCAACAACAGTCATCGAGTACGAGGGCAAGGAAATGCTAACTAATGTCAAGCGTACCTTTGAAAAGTCAAAAGACGGCAATACATACACAATCTACAACCCAATCGAGCCCGAACTCACCATCCAAGCGCGTGATGACCACCGCAAATAACGCCCTTGCGCACACTTTTATTCCATAATATTCATACTGTATACATTTAAAAAACTGCAAAATTGAACCTATTTGCAGTTTTTTGTATCAAAAAAACATTATTATACTTGTAAGGTACAACCCCCATTGTCATTTCGACCGAAAAAGGCTTGTCAAAGCCTTTGTAGCGGAGAAATCTCCCGGAAGGGCAACCCGCTATATTATGGATTACTTGAATTTTTTGACTGCGTCAGCATACAATAAAAGAATCCTTATAACACGCACAAAAAAAGGCGAAGCACAAATGCTTCGCCTTTTGCGTCTGGTGCGGTCGAGAGGACTTGAACCTCCATGATGTTACTCACAAGATCCTTAGTCTTGCGCGTCTGCCAATTCCGCCACGACCGCTGACTGACTTCATTAGTATAGCACACACTTTTCAAAAAATCAAGTATTTTTTATAACTTTTTGAAAATTTTTGCGAAATATCAGTCTTATCAATTATCAAAGAAAACTCTATAATAAAATTTGCTATTTTTTTTATTTAAGAAAGTTTTTATACTCATTTTTATCAAAAACCAAACCTAACAAACCTAATAGGCAAATATTTGTTATACATTAATATAAAAACTAAAAAACAATTAAAATCATTTGATATTTTTTCTTTATTGTGT
>CALDMJ010000142.1 GCA_937914725.1 uncultured Clostridia bacterium
GTAGTTGTATTCAACGCAGGCGCAGGCGTTATTGATAGTGGAGATGGCATTGTGGGCGGAAATTCGACTTTCAGCACCTATGTTTCATATGATTCGACCTATGGCAATTTGCCGACAGCGACTTTGAGAGGTAACACCTTCAAGGGTTGGTGGACTGAGCCAAATATGGGCGGTACAAAGATTGAAACAACCACAGTGTTCAAAAACACTGCACCAACCACGCTTTATGCTGGATGGGAAACAAGTAAGTACACGGTTACGATTTCTGCAAACGGTGGGAACTTTGGTTCAAACACTGACGTAACGAGAAAAATTACGGGTGACTATGGTAAATCTTATGATTTGCCGATTCCAAGCTGTGTAGGTTATACATTCAATGGTTATGAAAAGACTCCGACGACGGACGACGGCGTTGCAAGTGATTCGACGGGTAAGTGGGTGTTCACATTCGGGCTTGGCGATGCGACACTTTCGGCTAAATGGACGCCTAATTCATATAAAATCACTTTCAACTATGTCGAAAGCGACGTGACGATTGTTAGCGGGGAAATGGAAGCGGAACGCACAGTTGTTTACGGCCGCACATATGGCGCATTCCCTGTTCCGCAAAAAGAAGGTAAAACATTCGCGGGATGGACGCGTGACGACGGCACGACCGTTAACGGCACGGACACTGTCAAGATTACAGGCAACATCACTTTGTATGCACAATGGACAACGGACGAGTATTCGCTCACAATCAATCCTAATGGCGGAACATACAAGAACAGCACTCAAAACACGACTGTTAGAGGCAAACTAAACGCAACAACGGAAGTTGTGGAGCCAACACGCACGGGTTATACGTTCCTTGGTTGGACGGAGGCGTTTGTTGGAAAGGACGGTTCTACAGAATATAGAGGTTTGAGTGGCACGACATACACATTTGGCGAAGGCAACGGAAGTTTGACCGCTAATTGGAAAGAAATTACGTATGAAATCAAGTTTGTCGGCGGAGCGGATGACGTTGTTGGGCAAATGGACAATCAAATAATTGGTTACGGAATGTCGGTTGCACTGACAAAGAATAAGTTTACAAGAGCGGGCTACGAGTTTAGAAACTGGCTGTGTGCTGAAAAAAACACTGAGTACAATGACACGGAAATGGTTAAAGACCTTGTGGAAACTGCTCAAGTGCTAACATTTACGGCGCAATGGGATGTCAAGACATATGTTTTGACGATTGACCCTAACGGCGGTATTTACGCGAGCAGTAATGCTGGAACAAAGATTACGAGAGAATTTGGCGCAACCTTTGATATTCCAGTGGCAGAATTGCCGACGCGTAGAGGGTATAAGTTCACGGGCTTTAGAACAAATGAAAACCTTGCTGGCAGCGTCACAAATGGTTACATATACACATTTAGTTCAAGTGACGACACAATCGTGGCTGAGTGGGAAGTTTGCGTAATATATGTTACGCTTGTCATCCCTAAGGGCGCAACGTGGAAAGATAGTGAAACAAAAATCAAGTTTGGTGTTACTGGCGGCGATAACAATGGACGCATTCAAGCGACATTTGGACAGACCTATAAATTAATCCCTGTTGAGGGTGATATCATCTACGCGGGGTATGTATTCAAAGGTTTCTATACCGAAAATAATCAATATATTGAGGCTTCAAGTCTAGTCGACTTTGAGGATGACATTGTTTTGACTGCAAAATATACTGAGCATCCTTATAGTTTGACGATTGACCCAAATATGGGGGAATTTAGAAATTCGAGTTCCTCACAAAGTTTTGAAGGTATAATCGGCGACGAGTTTACTCTTGAAACACCTATCCGCAAAGGGTATACATTCAAAGGCTGGGAACAAAGCGGTAGAGGTACTCTTGCGGAAGACAATTCTAAGTTCACATTTGTTGACGACAACTGCAAGTTGACGGCAAAATGGACTGCAAATACCTATACAGTAAAATTTGACAAAAATGCGGAAGGTGTGGACGGCACAATGGCTGACCTACCTTGCACATACGATATTGGTGGGCGTTTACCTGAGAACAAGTTCAGTAGAACAGGCTATAATTTTAACGGATGGACGCTAAAGAAAAGCGGAAGTGTTGATGTTTATGCGGACGGAGCGTTCATCAGTAACTTAAGTGATAAAAACAACGATGTTGTCACGCTGTACGCTCAATGGAGTGTTATCACATACACAATCACATTCAACCCTAATGGAGGAACAATTACTTCACCATCCATTAGTAGAGACTATGGCACGGAATATGGGCAATTCCCAGACGTGACTAAAGAGGGTTACACATTCGACGGGTGGTTCACGGAACTAAACGGCGGTAGCCAAGTTAAGTCGGACGACATTGTCACGGGCGCAATCACTTTGTTTGCACACTGGACTGCAAATACTTACACAATCACGTTTAGAGCGGGCGATGGACGTATCGCGGCGGGTGAGGACGGCTACACGGGCGCAATAGGCGCAAGTGAGACGACAATCACGGTCACGTTCGGCGAGTTCTATACGGGAATGCCAAGTGCAGAACACGACTCAAAATTGTTTGTTGGTTGGTTCGTTTCCGAGCAAGCGGATAGTACAGAAATTAAAAAGACAACAACTGTTACGTTTGCGGGCGATCAAACATTATTCGCACACTGGGCATCCGATCAATACAATGTATCGCTTGATGCAAATGGTGGTTCTGTGAGTGTACTTACACTTAGAGTAAATCACGGCGATCCTTATGGAACATTGCCTGAGCCAACATATGTGGGATATACTTTTGACGGCTGGTTCTTTGAAGATACGGACGAACGCATCACGGCGACGACACCTGTTTCGCACAAGGGCGACCATACTTTGCGCGCACACTGGACGGCGCAACAATTCACGGTTTCGTTTAACTACGACGGGGGCGAGTATGTTGCAACCGAGGGTTATGAGGGCGACGGCAAAACAAAAGTTGTCACATTTGACGAAACATTCGGCGTGTTGCCAATGGCGGCAAAGACTGGTATGAAATTCCTTGGCTGGTATGATGTGGACGACAAGTTGATTGACGAGAGCAAACTTGTCAAGATTCTTGAGAACATCACAGTCAAGGCGAAATACGAAAACATCTACTATTCACTTGTCATTGAATTAAATGGCGGAAAATATGGCGACTTAGAGCAAGTTCAATCGTTTACAGGCGTTTACGGGCAAACAATTGACATCTTGGCGCCAACTAAGACGGGTTACAATTTCGCAAAATATGAAAACAGGCTCGGCATTGGTTCGATTGAAAAAGACGGCGACATCTATCGCTTCACATTTGGCGCGGACGACAGCACATTG
>CALDMJ010000143.1 GCA_937914725.1 uncultured Clostridia bacterium
TGTTATTGTGAGACGACAACCAAACCTGCAGTCAAGGCGAGCCTTGCCGGAAGGGCAACCCTCTATATTATGGGGCACATAATCATATTGACCGCGCGAGCAAAAATTTAAGGCGTCACTTTGTCTTGTCAAACTGCATTTTGCCAAGTTCGTTGCAGCGGTCGAGAAGTTTCTTTGCAATTTCATTGCGCGTAGCGCCGTCTTTAATCAATTCACTATACTTTACTGGCGCATCAAAAATGTATACTTTTTCTTTTTTCTTATAATATGAAACATATATTGAAACATCAATGCCTTTTGCCTTGCAAACATTTGCTAGTGACAAAAAACCCTTGTAAAAATCTTCCAGCTCAGGCAAATAGCCTTTATCCGATTTTTCGGGGAAAATAACGACATTGTCGCCGCTTTGAATTGCCGCTAAACTCTCAAGCAATGTTTGGCGGAATCGACTGTCGTGATATGTCGAAATGAGGTTCAATCCCTTATAATATAGGTTTGTGAGCGGGCTTGCAATTAAACAAAACATTCGCGCTAAAAACAAGTTCCAATGTTTTTTCTCGTGATAATACACTTTTGTTTGGTAACTGTATAGTTTTCTCAATCCCGAGTTCATTTCCGCCGTACCCCAAAACCTGACAGGGAACGAGCAATACATTTCAAGTGACATTGGCGCGTCCGTGCCCTCGTGATTGCTGATTATGATGCTGCCGCTCGTTGGCTTTTCGCCCAAGTACACAAATTGCGGTCGCCTGTAGCGGCACTTCATCATCACTTTCATACCGCGAAACCACGCTTTGCGCTTTTGTTTAAATTTTTTTACTTTCTTTTCTTTGGTTTCCATATTTTCATTATAGCATATGTTAAAAAAAATACTAGCAATTTTTTTTGTCTTTTTTGACAAAATTGACCGCGTCAGCAAGCATACAAAAATTAAAAAACATCAAAAATTATCAAAAAATATTGATTTAATCATATTATTTTTTATTTTTTTTAGAGACATATATTCTTCTAATAAGATAGGGTTCAAACTATTGCAAAAGAGACTTTCCTTAATTAAATAATTGTCTATCAACGATTTTAACTCACCAGTTTTTGCCTTACTATATAATGAAAGCAAAAAATTGTCATCTTCAAAATTTATAATTATTGTATTTTTTGTGCTATTTTTCATTTCTTTAGTTTCTTTTTTCATATTTTTTCCTTTATTATATAATACACTAAAGCATTCGGTAAAATCAACTAAATTACACTAGGTTGTTAAAATCTTTTGATAAAGGTTTTGCAATTATGGAAGAAGAAAAGGTATACACAAAGTTTTTCATATCACTGATGGACTTGCTGGATGAAAATGGTTTTACGATAATGAGTTTTAGTAAAGTTCTCGGTATGGATGAGACATTGCTTTACAATTACAAAGCGGGTGATATGCCATCAATTAAAACAGCAGTAGCAATTGCAAATTACTTTGATTGCACGCTCAATTTTTTAATGGGGCTCGATGATAAAAGAGATATGTCACATTTCAAAAGTTATGATACGGCAGTATTTTATGAAAGGTATAGAAAATTATTAAAAGAGAAAAATATTAGCAACTACCGAATTAGCAAAGATACTGGAATAGACGACTCAAGCGATTATTCTTGGCAAAAAGGGTGCATTCCAACAATGACAACATTAATTAAAATCGCCGAATATTTAAACTGTCAAATTGATTATTTGATTGGCAGAATGTGATATTTATTGTAAATTATTGTTATTTAGAAAAAATAAAAAATATTAAAAAATATGTCGAAAATGTTTGGAAAAAAAATTTTTATGTGCTAAAATAAAACCATAGTTATAAATTATTGTTTACAAAAAATGACAATGATTAGATTTTTCAGGGGTTATGCGAATTTTTTCTGTCTTTTTCAGGGGTTAGAAAAAAAATGGGAAAAGCGCGAAAAATGCTATGATTTGTTTGCTTTTGACAAATAATAATGGTATAATGGGCTTGAAAGATAATTTTTGTATATTTTTATCAATTATGCAAAGACTATCTTTGGAACAAAAACGGAGGAAAAATAATGTCAGAACTACTAACTATGTTTTCACAGTTGATGGTCACAAAAATTGACAGCAATTCACAGTGGGCGTTCTTAAATCCAGTGCTTGAAGTGTTGGCTTCTGCTTTGGTACCAATCTTGATTATCGTGGGTACAGCAGGAATGATATATGCTATTGTGCTCGGCGTGAAACTTGCAAGGGCAGAAACGACAGATGCAAGAGACGAAGCGAAAAAGCGCCTTATCAACGCTGTTATCGCTCTAGTAGTAATGATTGCACTCATCCTACTTCTTCAACTTTTCACCGACAACATTGCGAAATGGATTGGTGACGTCGCTGGAGAAGAATCGGGTGAAAGTGGCGGCGGCACGGGGAGCGGCATCATTACTGGCTTGAAAATGATGCTCGGACGCTAAGTATAATATAAAGGCATAGATTGCAACCATTTGTTGCGCGCTATGTCTTTTTTTTGTGTGCGCAAGGCTATCTTCGCCTGCGCCAGTGGCGTCATCGAATCGTGAACAAAACGAAATAGAGAGAATAAAAGTTTGCTGCCTATAAAAGTCAATTAGGCGTAGGGGCAGTACCTGCAGCCGCGGGGCTATCCCCCACCCGAGAACTAGAGCGAATGTTAAGTACTTATATTTGACGTCCACGCACGCAATTATATCGTAGGGATAGTACCTGCAGACGTGCGCTATCGCACCCGAGAACTAAAGCGAATAGAAAGAATAGTTGTGCGACGTCCGCATAGGTTTATTGCTTGTACTGACAGTAACCACACCAGTGGCGTTTGCCACTTGACTTTGTGAGGGGAAATGAGTATAATTAAAATAAAGGGAAAAGCACATACTAAGTAAGCGCAAACCGCGCCGAAAAGTGAGGTGTGAAAAGGTGACACAAATGAACTTTAACGCACAAAAGCCAAATGTAATGACAATCGCGAATGTGGTTGGTCCCAAAACAATGGAAAGAGTAGGCGTCGCAATTCTGCGCGAATGTGACTTTGATGTCTATACGAAAAATAAGCGTATGGACGTCACTATCGAACATAAAGGCGCGCACCCAAAATTTTGGGTTTATGCAGATAAAGACACCGCGTTGCTCTGCAAACTCAGTAACAAGCGTTTTTCCATTATGGGCGAACTCATAATGACGAAAGTGTTAGATTTGGTAAGTGTTCCGCACGCCAAATATCTGCCCGCAATCGTCATCCTGCCAAGTGATGAAGTCGCTCACGCAACACTGAGCCCCGACATTATAAATGGTAGAACAAAAAAAGTCGGTTCAGGCGAACTTGAGGAAGTCAGTGGTCGCAGTTTTGCAAGCAACTACTTGAACCACATCTACGACACCCAGCACGGCAAAAAAGTCGCTTACGAACATACCGTCGATTTTTATACCAAAGTTTTTGCCGAAATGAGCAACATCAGTTCGCGCGAACTCAAGATTTTGCGCAATGATATGCTCAAGCAAGCATTGCTGCAAGGGCTGTTTATTATGAACGATATGCACGAAGAAAATGTCGGCTTTTTAGTCAATAAGGATA
>CALDMJ010000144.1 GCA_937914725.1 uncultured Clostridia bacterium
GTGTGTATGGCAAAGGGGGTTTGTGTGGCGGGTAGTACGGTTTGCGACACGTATGAGAAAGATGCGGAGAAAGAGGTTCACGACATCACTAAAACGATGTTTCAAAAGACGCCGAAGTATGAAAACTTTAGGCACATTAAAAAGGCGAACATTGAATGCGGTGCGCCGTGTATGTTTAATCGCGCGGGCAAATGTGTTGCGAATGGAATCATTGTTTTGACGGGCGAAAAGAACCCCGTTTGCGGTACTTATCTTTGCGACAGTAAGTGTCGCAAAGGGGGCGGTAAATGTTGTGGTGGCAAGTGTTGTGGCGTAGACAACGAAAGTTCACAAAGAAAAGTGGCAACGGACACAAAGAAAAAGCAAATAACAAAGTCAACCTCAGTAAAAACAGCAAACAAGGATGTTGCTACGCGATAAAACAGGTTGTTACTATCAATGCCGTTGGCGAAAAGTTATATTTTACATTTTGAATGTTATTTTTTGATTAAAGTTAATTATTATTAAAATCGGTTTTAATTATTATGCTATTTTTTTTTAAAAGGTAAAAACAAAGTGCACAGGGGCGGAGTTTTGCGCATAGAATATTTTGCAAAGGAGAAAAACAACTATGCCAAACAACGCTGGAAACTACATAATCGGTGGCAATGACGAACACGGAATTAATCCGCCAACAATCGGCAAACGCACACCTGTTATGCCCTACATAAACCGCAGCATTTATGAAAACGAATTTAATTATGCCGCAAAAAACAACTTTTTGATTGCGTGCTTGAGAACGGGTTTTAATATTTTTGATGTAAAACCCGAAAGAACGGACACATCTATCAACACGCGAATTGCGCGCGTCAACGCGCAGCGCCTTGCCGCACTTGTAACATTTGCGTACAATGCCGCTGGTAACGAACTTGTGTTTAGTGATGCAAACGGAGTTGAGGTATACTATTCGCCAAACAACAGTTTGGCGGCGCAAAGCCAACAACTTGCAAATGATGTGTATCAACGCTTGCTACAAGGCACGGGGCAAAATGGGCGAGGTGTCAAACCACTTGACGTCGGGATGCTCACAGGTGTTCGCTGCCCCGCAACGCTCATCGAAGCGGGCTTTATGACAAATTTTGCGGAAGCAAAACTTATGCTTGACCCCGATTTTCAAAAGGAAGTCGGCAATGAGGCGTGCCAAGGGGTGTGCGACTTTTTGGATGTTCCGTACATCGGCGCGCTAACGACCACGCAAGGTCTGCCGACAATTCGCGTCGGCAACCGCGGCAGGGCGGTGCAGTGTATGCAGTATCACTTGATTCAAAATGGGTTCAACCCTGGTACGCCCGACGGCGTATTTGGGCAAAACACGCTGCGCGCCGTGCAAGCGTTCCAAGCGCAAAACGGCTTGACTGTCGACGGAATCGTCGGGCAAAACACGTGGCGCGGCTTGCTTGTGCTTGACCCGAGTTCGGTCACCTTGCGACGCGGTAGCACAGGCTCATACGTCCGCTATTTGCAACGCAAACTGACGGCAAAACTTTACCCTGTCGGAACAATCGACAACATTTTTGGTGCACAGACCGAACGCGCCGTCCGAGAGTTCCAGCAAGAGAACGGGCTTGTCGTCGACGGCATTGTCGGGCGCAATACGTGGAACAAACTTATTCCAATCGGGGGCGGACGCCCATATCCATATAATTGATTTGAAAATTCATATAATCGATGTGAAAATCACTATACAACAAAAAGACTGCAAGAAATTTGTATTTTTGCAGTCTTTATTTTTGTATTTTTACTTTGTTTTATTTAGCAAGATTGCATTTCAATTAAAATTACAATCTATTTTTTTGTTTGTAATTAATCAATGTGTTTCAACATTTGTTTACATTAAATTCCTTTATGGTTTGGGTATAATATTTATTTCAAATGTGCTTTAAAATGGAATATTAGTTTCATTAAATAATGTATTCGTCGTGAAACTGTGGGGCGATGCGTGGCGCTCTACATTTGCAGGCACGTTTGCGCTTGCACGTGCAACATTTTTGTGGTTTCAAACACAGATAAAGTTGTTGCTCGTTGCACGCCGATTGCTCTTTTTGCTCAGCGCACGCAGCGCACAATTGTTCAATACACTTGTGCAAAATGCAGTCGCAAGACATATGTGACGGAGCATCCGCACATTCTCCGCATTTATCGGGCACGAAGTTTGGTAGGCAAGGAACACACGCACGGCACGGCTTGCACGGACGGCAACGCGCAATTTTATCATAGCGCGACATTTTGCGATACGTTTTGTCTGTCACACGAAAGTAAATAGGGTTGCTCTCAAAAAATACGGAAGAATCAAAACGCATATCGTATATGATTGACTTCAGCACAAAAAATTTTTCCATTATTCCACCTTTGCATCAAACATAATCGTTGTCGTCGAGCCGCTTGGCAAATCGTCTAGCGTGAAACCAACAACAGGGTCAAGGTCGGGCTTGTTCACGCCGTCAATTTCCACGCTGCCCGCAACGAACGATATGCCCGCTGGCAATGGGTCTGTGAACATAAGTTTGGTGTGCGTGAACGCGTCGCCGTTGGTTATCTTGTGTGTAAATGTGACCACAGTCCCCGCAACAGCCACAGTTGTACTAGCAGTTTTTACAATTTCGATTTTGTCGCCGATAATGTTAATCGTGACTTCGTTGGTATCCTCACTAAAGTGAGAATCTTCGACACTGTATGAAACAGTTGCCTTATTTGTAATGTGGTCGACAGTCGGGTTTTCGTCGACAACGATTGAATAAGTGATGAGAACATAAGGGCTCGATGGGTCAATTGGTCCATCAAGATAAAACCCCGTCATAGGGTCAAACGCAGGGCGTGATTCGCCATTAATTTCGACCGAACCCGACTTGAACGTTGCGCCTGCACTCATAGTGTCCTTAATGTGTATGTCAGTGACCAAGAAATCGGAGTTATTGTTGAGTTCGATTTCTTGAATTAACTCCTCGCCCGCGCGTGCGGAGTCTTTTTGTGAATACTTTTCCTTTTCAAAACTCTCAGTCATATTTTCAATGATAGCAGGATTACTGTTTGTTTTAATAGTTACCTCTTGTTTGTCAGGTGTTGTGTACGTCGACTCTAATGTGGAACGATTTATAATTGACATAATATGTTTTCTCCTTTTATCATTGTATTTACTACTTCCCCAAAATGTGCTCAGCGGGTGGCGGACGCCACTGGTGCAGGTTTGGTTGGGTGGCACTGTATGGAATAGGGTGCATAGTTAATTTTCTATGTACCTTTTTTGCAGGTGCATAGGCTGCTGTTGCAGGTACTGTTTCTACAAGCAAGTTATTTGTTGCGGCAGCATACAATAAAGGAATACCTTATTTTTGTGGTAAGGTACATACATTTTTGTCATTTCGACCAACGTGGAGAAATCTCCCGGAAGGGGACAAAGTAACTTATGGGTTACAAATAGTCATTGACCGCGTCAGCAATGAAAAAGGTACATAGTCAATTGACTATGTACCTCATCTTATATAGTGTCACTCGCAAAATCTGTAGCAGCGGGGCTATCCCCGCCAGTACCTGTAGCTGTGCGCTGCCGCACAAATTAGCGAACTTTCATACGAGTGCGGAATACGATGAAGAGTACGACCGCGCCAACGACCACAACTACTGAAATGATTATTACAATAATTGCAACCGTGTTAAGTGGTTCTTTCTTCGTGATGACATAGGATTGCAGCAGTGTACCGCTCTCGCTATACGCCTGAATTGTGTAGGTAATGTTCTTTGATAAGGTGATTGTCGAAATCATATTGCGTTGAGCAGTTTCTTCATTAATCACAATATCGTCCATACCCGTAATTTTCAGCACCACGTTTCCAAGTTCTTGATGAATTGCATATTTGTTGAGCCTAATTGAAATTTGACGTGTCGTGCTTGTTCCAAACGGAATACTTGGCATCAAGTTCAAGTCCGCGTCGTTTATCCAGAACTTGAACGCAAAACTTTGCGTCGGCTTGAGTCCGCTATTCGTAACTTTGATGTTCACTTCGTAAACACCGACTTGTCCGCTTTCACTGTTGAACTCAAACGCCATTAGTTTTGTCGTGTTTTGTTCTGTCTTAAGTTCTTCCGTGATGTCAACGCCCGACTTCACGACGGAAACGACTTCAAATCCATCTAATTGACTGAATACAAACGAGCGGTTTGCTTCATTGGCTGAGAAGATTTTAAAATTGTATACGCTCTTTACATCCGCGCCCTTAATTTTCGCCGTCATTGTGATTGTGTAGTCGCCATATTCACTGAACACATACAAAGGTTTTTGATAGAAGTCGCGCGCAGGGTAGGTGACGCCCTTATAAACAACCGTCATTGTGAAAGTACCTTTGTCATAGCGTGCCGTGTTTGTTGGCTGCAGCGTGATCTTGTCATTGTAAATGGCGTGGTCAATAGGTTCGCCATCATTGACCTTAAACGAAACACTGTTTAGTAAGTCAATCGTGTAGTACGCCGACTCAACTTGTCCGCGCGCGAATGAATATGAGTTGCCCGCGATGTCGACGAAATACAAGCGGTATTCGCCCGAATCACTGAATGTCAAAGAGCTTGTAGCAAATTCGTCCACATACACACTGTTGTAGTAAACACGCACCTTGATAAAGTCATCAAATGTTAGGTCGCCAAAGCCTAAAACATTAAGCGTGAACGACTTTTGCCACATTGCGTAAACTTTTTCACTATAGAATGTGCTTGAAATACCTGCCGCATCACTCATAACATCAGCAGATTCGCCAAGAAAGAAATTGTTAATTTTCAAAATCGACTTGTCGAGTTCAAGTAGCGCAATGTATTCGCTGTAGTAAAGCGTGCTAGTTCCGTAAATTTTATAGAGGTCAAGTTTGTAAACCCCATTTGAGGCGTAAGAATAAATGAGTTTTGCTTGCAAATCTTTCTTTTCGTTTGCAACTACAGATAGCGCATAAATGCTTGTATAAACTTTGATGTGTTCATTAATATCAAAAGTTTCGTCATTAAATACGCCATCGAGTTGGAACAATACCGAACGCGCTCCCGCGTCAATCTTTGCACCATTTGCGTAAACGTCATACAAGATTGCCGAGTTTTGTGAAATCGCAAATGAGTATTCGACCGAATTTCCAAGAGTGTTTACCATTTTCAAGGTGTATTGTCCCTCAAGGTAGATGTTGTAGTTTTTGCTTAATTCGATTGTAGTTTTGCTCCCATTATACACTCGTTCGAGCGTGACAGTGACGGGGAAGTTTGTTGGGTCGTTCCAATTTATATTGATTTCTTTGCTTGTGCTTGAGCCAACGTTTGTCAAAAGGTAGTTCATATTATTACCATTTGAGTCAGTAAGTTCGAATGTAGGCATAATAGTATCAATTGAGAATGCAAAAACAATGTCTTGTGTGTCAACAACTACTCCCGACGTGTTGTATGAAAGAATGATTTTATAATCAGTCTTTTTCATAGGTTGAGCTTTGAAAGTAAATTGTTCTGTGAAGTATGCTTGATTGTAGTTTGAATTAATGTTATCATAATCGTCAAGATTGACAACAAGTTCGCCGTCCACATAGATTTTTGCCGTGTAAAGTTTTGTTTGGTACGTAAAGTACACGTCATTTGCAGTCGTGTTATTGACTTCCGTACCTGTGAATGTCAAATCTTTAGAGTCAACAATATTAAATATGTAGTGAATTGGCTGATTTTGACCGCGCCCAAAGTTGTCAATCAAGTAGAAGTAGTATTCACCGCGATTGAACGTGTAGGAAACGCCGTCAAACAGTGTGTCACTAATAGCACCGTTGAGATCACTTGTGAGCTCGATAAGCCCGCCGGATTTCTCATCATATTGTTTTACAATGAACTTTGTAATCCACGTGCTGCTTGTCGAGGTAGGAAGTGTAATTTTGAAAGTTAAATTTGCTTCTTCAATCGAGTAATCAAGTTCCTTGCCCGGTCTTTGAACGGATACGCTCAAATTGTCGCCATATCTATTCAAAAATTCAATCGCGTAGCGTGCGCCCGAATTTTCGTATCCAGTAGACGAGCAAATGCGCGCATTAATTGCGGAGATAATTTCGTCAACATTAGTGTTTGGAGTGACGTCATATGTAGCAATTAGTGAATTTCTTGTAGTCCTGTCGTAAAGTGAAATTTTTGTAAAACAGTCAAGTGCGGCAATGTTTGAAATTTTGTAATCATATCCAAGACTCAAACTGTCGTTGCTTGCATCCGCAAATATTGAGTCCGTGCCGTTGTTAAATTCGACTTGCGTTTCAGTGCGTTTGAGATAAACTGTATAAATGCGTTGGTTGCCGGCTTGGTCAATTTCAATTATTTCGTAATATCCTTCGTTGCCGTAATCAGCCGTTCCGCCAATTGACTTAACCGTCTCATAGAATGGCAGGTTTGTCTCCGTTGGTTTTTTGTGCCCGTCGCGCACATACTTATCGCTCCCGAGATCAAAACTCAAAACTCCTGTTGTGCTGCCAAACTCAGGGTCGGATTTGATGTAAGATTGGTCAGCAAGCGGGTCAGTCTTTGAGTACTTGTTGTACTTGCGCACATACATTGCCGATGTGTCGTGTTCGTAGTAAGTGTAGTCGTCGTAGTAACCGATAGGGTAACCATCGTTTGTCGCTTGATAGAACACAAAGTCGCTAGGCAGTGCAAATGAATAATTGCGCAAGAACTGTCGCACGCGTTCTTTGAGGTCGGCTTGTGATTCGGTGTTGAGTTGATTTTTTACGTATTGAGCAATGTTTTCTTTAGAAATAACATTCGGGTCCGCGCTTGTCTCTGGTAAATATTTGTCAGCCGCAAGTAAGCGCAAAATATTGAAGTTTGGCGCCGTTCTATCCAAAACAACATCAATTTCACTCTTATAGTAGGAGACACCTGTCACAACGTCCGCATAATAACTTTCTTGTCCATAATAGTGGATAGTGACGCGATATTCGCCCTCATAGTACGTGCCTGAATTATTTTTAGTCGGCAAAATGATTGTGTATTTATAAATAGAGTTTCCGTTTTCGTCCTTGACTTGGGCGCCATTGCTGTCCTTTTTAATTTCACGAATGCCGATGACTCCCTCAAGGCTAGTTATACTCGTGCTTGACGGATAAATTACCTTGCCGTTGTCGTCGTAGGTTGCGTCATTAAACGTGACAGTGACCGCAGTTTCAAAGCGTGTCATACCTTTTGTTCGGCGCGAAACCAAAACGTCCGTGTGATTAATGTTTGCTTTGTAGATGTCAACTGCATCCTCAAACACAAACTTAAGTTCGTCATCACTCGAGGAAGCGACTTCGCCGCTTGACGTGCCCGTCGTTGTCCTGATAATTTCATTTTCCGAGCCATCCGCATTTGGCGTGCGGTAGTATTTACCGCTTGGCGCCTCTTTGCTGACTTCAATGCGGAAAGTGAATGTATTTGGATTGATGTTTTCGTACAAGATGTTATCAACAAATGTGCTGTAGCCCGTGAAGTCGTTGAGAACGAACTTGTATATGCCCGCTCTCTGCAATTTTTCAGGATTGACAAGCAACAATTGTTCCGCGATGCTCAGCGTGTCATATGCCGAAACTTTTGCAACCGAAACAAATTTTGAGTCATCGTCCGTTGCGCGCTTGTAGTATATTTCAAGTTGATTGCCAAATGAATTGATATTTGTATATGTTCGGTCGTCCGCCGAATCTAGTACGGAGTATTTGTTTTGTGGAACAACCGCATTGATAGGGAAGATGTCCGTTGTCAAAATGACGTTGTTGCCCTCAGCGGACAAAAGCAGTTTATTAAATTCAGCATATTGCAAACCCTTTTGCCCGAGAGCGAGTTTGATGTATTCACCGACTGTGCGAGTGAATACTTTTTTGCCGTTTTCGTCTATGATTGGGTAGTCAACGGTAATGTTTTGAACGATGTCATTGCGGTCAACATAGAATGTATAAGTCTTTGTCCTACGCGCATCGTCCTCACTTTCAAATAGTGCGGAATTAAATTCATATACACGCGTTACAACATATTTGCCAGCCTGAGTCACATCTTTACCTAACTCTGTATTGTAAACGACATTGAAGTAATCTGTCCTCATTTTCTTGGTATCCGCATCTGGGGTTGCCGATTCTAGCAAGTCAAACTCCAAACTTGGGCTGCTTGTATAAGGATAAGTGTCGAGCGACTTATCCATAGCAAAAGGATAAAATTCGAGTTTAAGGCTTTCGACTTTAAAATCGTTGCGTTCTTCAAAAAAGTTGATGAACAGTTTGTCGCGATTGCTTGCTGAGCCGTTGTATAAGCGGATGTCACTCGAAACGCTGTCATCTGTAAAAGCGAGTACTTGGCTAGCGTCTAGGTTGACCTCAAGTTTTGTCATACTGAGTCCCGAAGTTTTTAGACCTGAGGCAGTTGTGCTTTTGTCAAGAACTTCGACCTTAAAGAAATATTCATCATAGTCAAGGCTTGAAATAGGTTTAAGAATTTGTGTATTGTTTGTGAGAACAAGCGTTCCGCCAGAAACATCAATATTGCTAGCATAAGCCGTAATTGTGTTTGTTGTCTTATCAATTACAACCTGCATTGCAGGGGATGATTGTGGACAAGATGAAAGATTTAGTGCTGAGTCGGTGCTAGCGTGGCGCACCGTGATTGACTCAAACGGAACATTCAATATGCCGTTTGTCGTGTCGCAAAGCGCATTTAGCAAGTTGTTTTCAGTAAAATAATCAAACAACTCACTTTCGCCCGTTTGAGGTATGTCGAAAGCAATGGCTTTGCTAGAACCCCAAATTGCAGTTGTGGTGCTGTCAATAATATTGTAATCATTGTTAATTTCGGGTGAGAAAATGTATGATGCGCCAGTGTTGTCTAGCAAGATTGAGTAGTAAAGCTCATTGCCAGCCTCGTCGCGCAATTTGAACAAGTGCAGCGCGTATTGCGCAACTGCAAACTCAGTCGCATTTTCGTACTTGACACTTGAAGAAATCGAACTTGTCTTGTAGCCATTTTTGAGCGCGTAAATTTTATTTCCGTTTGCGTCGTCACGGATATAGACAAGGTTTGTTAGGTCATTGACTTTGTATGAATCGTCCTTGACAAGTAACATTTTTTGGTGTTCGAGTGTTATTTGTGCGCCGCTTGCCTTTGCATCCCACGATAGTGTAAACGCCGTGTTCACAACATTCGTTGTCAGTGCGTCAATTGGAGCAATTTGCAAGAGCTCGTCAAAATTGATTTTGAGCCCTGAAATGCCGATTTTGTCAATCGTGAACTCCCACGATGTAAAACTTGTTCCAAGTCTACCGTAAAAAAGTCTTACATAATATTTGCCGTTGTTTTTCAAAATCGTTTGGTTTGCTGAACCATACTTGTTGATTGAAACATTTTCCTCAACAAGTTGGTTTTCGAAATTATAGCGGCTATAACTTGCCGTTACGCGTGCATTGAACGGATTTGTGTCGTCCCAGTTGACGGCAACGTCCTGATTTGTGTAGCCGTCGTTGTACACTGTCGAGTTGTCGCCGAGTGCGATAATTTCAGCAGTCGGCGCTGTGTTTGCAATGATAAAGGCAAAGTATTGTTTGAATGTTTGGTTTGTATAACCGATTGACGAAAGTTTGTAGTTTATCTCAAGCAAATACAAGCCCGCGTCCATAAAATATTCGCCTTTTTTGTATTCGCCCGTTTTTGTTGGTGCAACTGTTCCAAGCGTGGTAAGGTCGAGAATAGAAGTCTTTGCATAATAGATGTATTTTGATTGAACATCTTGCGAAAGCGTGCCGATATAGTCAAGCCACAATGGCGCTTGGTTTGTCGACGGGATGACGATTTTGCCGTTTTCGTCTGTGAAGAACTTGAGTGCTTGCACATTGTTGGTGAGTGTCGATGCCATTAAGTTGTAGTTTAGTGTCGTGATGTCTGCATACAAGTTGAGGTCAGCGCTGCGGAGTTCGGAGGAATTTGTAACATTGTCCGCATATTTGAGTTGATAGCCAAATACTGTCAAGTTGCGTGTTATGTTTTGCGCGCCTAGCAAAGTTGGGTCTTGGTTTGCTACGCGCAAGAATGTGGTCTTGTCTGCGCGTGTCATCGGCGACATCGATATTTCGTATTCACCAATGTCTTCAAACATAAGTTCGACGAACGGAGCGTTGTCAAGGTCAGCAATTTGGTAGTCAAATGTTTCAGTTGAGCCATTAAGCGTGGACGTAAATGTTACAACCGCTTTTGTGACATTGTTTTCGACACTGACTGCCATTTGCGACGTTACTGTTTCAAGCGAGTTGTAAACCTTACGTGTATAGGAAAGGTTGTACTTGCTTGCGTCGTATTTGACGATTGGCATTTTGAGCGTTGCCGCCGCGCTGTCGTAGGTGTGGTTGTTGTAGTTAAAGTATAAGTTTGCGTCCGCACGTGTCGCGCTGACTGCGTTTGCAATTGACGGGTCAGCATCTTCAACGAATGTGAACGTGTTTTGATAATCCCACGCATTTTCGCCGTTTGTTTCGCTAAGGTAAGGGGCAGTCAAAACGTTGAGCCTAAATATTCCGCTTTTTTCGGTTTCAACGCCTGTCGAGTCGCTAACAGTGCGATAGGTATAAGAAAATATGTATTGACCGCTTGATTCCAAAATCGGGGTCGAAACCACGCCTGCGTCCGAGGTATAAAACTCACTTGGCAAGCCAAAGATGAACTGTTCAAACGTGTAGTCCGAGCCAACTTGCTGGGTGTTGATTCCTTGCCCATTGAGCGTTGCGGAAACCTTTAAATGCTTAAACTGCGTCGCTGAGTCACTTGTCCCCATCGCAAAGCGAATGGCTTGCGTCTTGACGCCACCGCCAAAAGATTGGTTGTTCACGGCGTGGTTGTAAGCATCCGTATTATCAAGCACAATCGTGTCATTTTCGTTGATGTCGTGTTGCTTGATTGGCGTGTCGCCAACTTTGACGCTATATTCGCCACTCTGATAGTCGACATATGTTTCGACAAGCGAAACAGTGACAAGCAAGTCATTTGCAGCATTAGTCGTCGTTATTTTTTGCTGCGTCGGGCGCACAAAACTTGCTAGCGCAAAAAGCGCAAGCGCAATTGCGCATAAGCCCGCAATCATATACTTTAGTCTTTGGTATCTTACCATTTCCATTTTTTCCTCCGCTTTTTGGGACTAACTATAAGTTTTGCAGTCTACAATTGACTACATTAGTTTTAGTAATTTTGAGGCTAACTATTCTCAAAAAACTAAAAACATATATGTCATAATTAGTCACTAATAATGTTTGCTAACATTTTACCATATTGCGACATTTTTTTCAACTAAATGACGCCACTTTTGCCGCATTTTTGCGTGGGTTTTGCGCCGTATTGTGCCTTAATTGGCTGCTGCAACTGTAAAAATTGAACATTTTTGAAAAAAAACGGTACAAAAATGATTGATATTTTTGAGCGTTTGTGGTACACTAAACACGAGAAATGAACAAAAATAAGGAGAACTCAACCTATGAAAAATGCAAGAAAACTGCTAAGGGGGGGGGGGGAATAATGTTGTCAAAAATGACAGCATAACTCCACAAAACAAGCAAGATAACTACAAAAATCTGCGACATAACTGTCGAGTTTTGCAAAATGGCAAAAATTGCCAAAGTTACAAAACTAAACATATTTTTAATGTTTTTACCACATTTTTGCTAGTGTGGCTTTTTGCGTTTTTGCTAATTGTTCCGCAACTACGATATTATGGGTTAAACAAAAATGCGGGGGCAGAAGATAAGAAGTATAAAGAACTTATTGTTGCGATTATCGGAGGAAGTGAGTTGGGGTTGCCTAATGGTTGGATGTACCCGATATTTAGATCTATCCCCTCTGATGACTGGACTGCTCAGTGGGATGAAGGCCCTGGTTTTATTACTGATAACACTGGTTCTACTAATGATGACAAAGTTATACAAAAAATGATTGTCAGTGAACTAACTGATTCTTTTTCTGCAACTGAGCTTAGTTGTGAATTGCCTATCAAGGAACTTGCGGCAAGCAAGCCGAATAGTGTTCTTTATTTGCAAAATCGAAAGACACAAGAAAAATTTTATATTGATAACACAGGCACAAATCCAACTTTTTATACTAATGATTTGACATCATATGACTCATACATACATGTTTTTGGGGGAGATTATGATGACCATTATATGTATTATTGGATATTCACTATAGGCGTTGAAGAAAAAGCCAAAAGCATTACCTATCTTGACCAAGGTAGCAACGATACTTTTAGCGGGACGCTTGCCACAGACTCGCCAACAACGTATGTTGAGGGAGAGGGCGCGGAACTTAAGGTACCTACGCGTGCGGGGTACGAATTTGTTGGTTGGTATGACAATATCAACTGCACAGGTGACCCAGTGACGGAGATTTCAACGGAAGCAACGGGGGATAAAACCTTTTATGCGAAGTGGAAGATTAATACAATAACCGTTACGCTGAACAATATGACCAGTTGCGAAGGGTATATGATATATGTATATAAAGGTGATATCATATATAAGCAAGTTTATGTGACAACCGCCACATATTCATTTGACCTAGAGTGGGTAAGTGATTATAACAACACCTATCGATTAGCGCTTGTGTTTGGGTACTACGGCAATTTGACATTCGACGAAACGGACGCAACAGCGGGCATCAACACCAACATAACAACCGCCAACCGTTCCGCAACTATAACATCTTTTGTGAACACTACAATCAAGTTTACACTCGCCAACCCACGCATAAACTCAACAATTATTATTTGAGCAAAACATAATAAATGCAATAAAGCAAAAAATGTAGATATAGCAAAAAACATATTCAAAAAAATTGCCCTTGAATATGTTTTTCGTTGTTGGTGATTATTCAGTTTTTGTCTTGTCTTTCCAGCGTTTGAGAGTAGGAAATAGTTTTTGGCAAAAGGCCTTCATTTCTTCATTTGTCATATTCGCTTGCGCGCCAAACTGAGCGCACATATCAATGTATTCTTCCATAGTCACATCGTCAATAAACTTGCCGTCTTTGTAACAGTATTTGCAATAATCTTGATTGACGCTGCCGTCCAAATTTGTTGCCAACTGACTATTGTCAGTTATCGGCATTCCGCAACTTTGACATATTTTTTCCATAAATCTCTCCTTTACCAATGCAAGTATATCACACTTTGTGGATAATTGTATTGATTTTGATCATTTAAATATCAAAGTTGCCAGTTTTTTTGCCACAATTTTCGCTATAATTAATACTTGACTAAAGCAAACAATAATTGTATTTTGAATGATAATTCGTTTTGTGAATTAGTTTGTTGCCGCTGTGATATTAATTTGTTACCGCAATGGAAAATCAACTGTCGTAGTCATAAGGAATTTTATTTTTGCGTTCGCCCAGCAAATTGAGAATATATCCGTCCTCGACCTTGCACCACCAGTGC
>CALDMJ010000145.1 GCA_937914725.1 uncultured Clostridia bacterium
TGTAAGTTATAACACGTTGCTAATGCGATAATTGACATATTACACAACTAGCCAATTGTTAACGTCATTCGCACCTGAAAGAATAATTGATATATCAAGCGTTGTGCTGGATATATTTTTATATTCGGCACAACGTGTTTCGGTGCCGTCGATTGTGCTTTTTAGGTACAATGTTTCGTAAACTTTCAGTGAAAATGTTGTCCCTGCGTCAATGGCAAAATTCAATGTTGTTCCGTCTTTGACGACAAATTGGCGCGTTACATCTCCATTGCCGTCGAGCATATAGACGATATACTCACGGTCGTTGTTGACTGTGACGGAAATATTTATTGTGACAACGTCAGGACGCCAGTTTGCGGTGTATGATAGGTCTCCGTATGTGCCTTTTGCGATGCTAACGCTTGTTTGCGGTGTTGTTCCGTTGCTGCCCGTCCAGCCGAGGAAAACGTATTTTGCTTTGGTTGGCGTTGGCAAGTTAAATGTTTCGGTTTCGATTGTGTAGGTTATTTTTTGCCCTGACATAGAACCGCCGTCTAGGTCGTATGTTATTGAATAGTTTGTCGCTTTCCACTGAACTTGCACTGTTCCGTTTGCAGTGCCAAAGGTGTATGTATTGCCACTCACACTACCTACACCATTTGTGACAACATAACCATTGAAAGTGTAGCCTGCTTTTGTGATACTGCTTGGCAATGTGCAGGTTGTGTTGTATTTTTCGTTTGAAATTGTGGTTGAACCGCTATAAGTGCCGCCGTTTAGGTCTATATCGACTGAAATTTCTTCGATAAATGCGCGCAATTGTGGGTAGCCGTTGATGTTGTGAACTTCGTCATAAATCCACGTGTTTTCAAAGTCCCACCCTGCAGCCTTTGCTAGATTGTAGAGGTTTGCGCCGTCTGTTACGGTTGTAGCATTACTTACTTTAATTTCTGTGCCACCATATGTTAAAATTCCATTAAAATAGCAGTTATTAACTGTTCCTGTAGAAATTGCTGCTGGAGAACTCCCAAAATCATCGTTAGTACATTCAATGTCTGCTATGCAATAGCTATTAGTAACAACACCACCACCTATACCGTATGGGTTGTATGCATCCGCTCGCGCTGAAACATCCCCGAAATTGTAGCAATTATTTACGAAAACTTCATTATTCCATCTCCCAACTATACCGCCTGCATATCTATCGTCAATCAAACCAAAGTTTGCACAAGAATCAATTGTTACATACTGAGCCTCACCTACAATTCCCCCTCGTCCGTAAGTCCCATCATATGCATGCACCTCCCCGCGATTTATACAATTTCTTATACTCGCTAAATTATCGCTTGTTCCAATTGCGGAATATACCAATGCCGCTTGAGCCCCATCATAATTATCGCTATCGGTATTAGCAAAATTTAAATATGTATTGAGTACACTTGCACCTGCGCCAACATATTGAAATAATCCATAAAATTCGTTATTACTAAAACTTATTTCAATTGTGTGGAAGCCGCCGTCAAAGGTACCGACAAAAGGCACAGAACTTGTGCCGATTGATGTCCACGAACCTGTAAGGGTAATGTCATCGGCGACGACGATTGTTTTGCCTGAATAGCCGTTGTTTGTGTCATTATTTGTTGCGATTGCTAGAAGTTCATCCGCACTTGAGACGTAGATTGTGTTTGCATCCGTCGCGATAAGTTGCGTTGTATGCGGCGCAATTTGCGCGCATAGCGGTTGCAAACAGGTGGGCACCAACAACGCTAGTATGCACGCAAAAATTAATCTTAATGTTGTTTTATGAGTTTGTGGA
>CALDMJ010000146.1 GCA_937914725.1 uncultured Clostridia bacterium
CCCCAGCATTAAAAAACATTAGTTTTGAAGTAAGCGAAAATGAATTTATTGCCATTGTTGGTCCTAGCGGCTGCGGCAAAACAACAATTTTGTCGCTAATATCAGGATTGCTCAAAGTAAGTAGTGGAGCAATAACAACATTAAATGACGACCAAATCGGCTATATGTTTCAGCGCGACCACTTGTTTGAGTGGCGCACAATTTGGCAAAATGTGATACTTGGATTGGAAATTCAAAAGAAAAAAAATCAGAAAAATTTTGAATACATTGAATCACTATTGAAAAAATATGATTTGTATGAATTCAAAGACAAATTCCCGCGCGAACTTTCAGGCGGAATGCGACAACGCGTCGCACTCATTCGCACACTTGCGCTCAATCCACAAATTTTGCTACTCGACGAACCTTTTTCAGCGCTTGACTATCAAACGCGGCTCAATGTTTGCGACGATGTTTCCAACATCATTGCTTGCGAAAAGAAAACCGCGATCTTAGTTACACACGATATTTCTGAGGCAATCTCTATGGCGGACAAAATAATCATTTTAACTCCTCGACCAGCAAGTGTGAAAAAAATATTATCTATCAATTTAAAACAATACGGCTCCCCTTTTCACAGGCGCGAATGCCGTGAGTTTTCAAAACTCTTTGATGAGGTTTGGAAAGATTTGGAGAACTAACTGATGAAAAATTTGAAAGAAAACTATTCAAATGAACACAATCTATATCTAAAGAAACTAAGAAACAAAAGTTTAATAGTAAAAGGAAGTCAAGTTGGTCTACTGATAATTTTCATTGGTCTTTGGGAATTGCTAGCGCAAGTTGGCGCAATCAATTCATTCATCACAAGTTCGCCGTCAAAAATTGTTAAGACAATTGGCGAACTTTGGGCAAGCGGAGAACTATTTACCCATATGGGTGTAACATTGTTTGAAACCATAGTTGGATTTTTGCTCGCATCATTTTTAGGAACACTCATTGCAATCGGGCTTTGGTGGAGCGAGACGATTAGAAAGATTTTAGAACCTTATATTGTCGTTTTGAACAGTCTACCAAAAATTGCACTTGGTCCACTTATCATAATTTGGGTGGGGGCAGGAACAAATGCAATCGTTGCAATTTGTGTGTTGATTTGCATTATCATTACCATAATAACAATGCTAAACGCCTTTCTATCTTGCGACAACGACAAAATACTACTGATGAAATCTATGGGTGCAAACAAATTTACGATTTTGACGAAGTTGATATTACCCTACTCCGCGCCCAACTTTATTTCAATGCTAAAAATTAATGTCGGAATGAGTTGGGTTGGCTCAATAATCGGTGAATATCTGTCAAGCAAAGCAGGGCTTGGATATTTGATTGTATATGGCTCACAAGTTTTTAGACTTGACCTTGTGATGACAAGCACAGTACTATTGTGCGTCCTCGCAAGCCTAATGTACTTTGCCGTTGCACTACTTGAGAAATACTATATTAAAAAACATAGATGAACTATAGATAAAGTTACACAAAATGTGCAACTCAAATTAAAAAAGAACCTGCGCAATAAAACCCCACAAAATAAAAATTGTGGGGTTTTATTATTAAATTAAACAAAAGAACTTGCCCCTGCAGCAAGCTCTTTTGTTTAATTTAAAGTTTTTAACAATTTAACATTCCTATGATAAATTATTTTTTGTGGCAATCACAGTTTGGGTCTGAACAACCGCATTGTTCGTCTTGACAACCACAGTCGCAAGAATCGTCACAATGGTCGTGACAACCACAATCGCAGCCACAGCCGCAAGCGTAATCGTTAGGGTCAAGTTCTACAACTGAAAAGCCTTGCACAAATTCAGCACGTGGCATTTTTTCAGTCGTGAAGAAACCGGGTTCACCTTCCAAAACATCAAGCAATCTATTTACAACTGTTGCGCAAGTGAGTTCCACCGTCTGTGGTTTGTTGACAACGATAGTTGTTGTAGGTTCACCCTCAACAGTCCATTCGTTGCTATCAAATTCGTCACTAGCATAAACCATTCCAACGCATTCAGTTTCAAGTGTGATTCCTTCTTCAGTTTCAGTTGTTACAACCGCGCTCATACCGCGAGCGTCCCCTGCTTTTATAGTCATACCAAGTGTCTCTGATTTCAAATCTTTGTCATAAACTTGTGGCACACATTTTTGTGTTTGACTTTTTACAGTTAGCCCAAGTTGTGAGCAAAGCCAGCCGTTTGTGTTCCACATATATGAAGGCAAAAATTCTCCATTGTTAATAAGTTTTTGTCTTTCTTTTTCGCTAATGTTATCGACAACTGCAACTTGTTCGTCAAACTCTTTCAAAGTGAGCCCTGCGCCGTGAGCACGTGCAAGTGCAATGCCATAATCTTCGACATTATAACTTGTTCTGCCACGAATTTTTTTGATTGATTGAGTTGACCCCGCAATTGTTGTGATAAGGTTGCCCCAATATACATCTTGATAACCTGAACCACAAATTGTGCAGCCAGTTTCTTTTGCAAGCGCATCGATTTCTGCTGTCAATTCTGGGTTTGAGTTCCAAGGATAAAACGCTTCTTCACAAGTAGTGATAGCGTTGACGCCACATTCAGCACAAACAAGCAATGGTTCTTTCAAATCTTTGAGCAAACTCATTGTTGCTACGATACAAATGTCGGGATTTGCTTTTGCAAAAACGCCCTTTGCATCTTTTGCGTCATCAATTTTCACATCATAATTTTTGCCGTCATTAATAACAACGCCAATATCCTTTCCAATTTTATTTTTGTCAATATCAAAAGCGCAAACGATTTCGCCGCCCTTTTCATACACGTATCTCATCAAATATTGAGACATTTTGCCACAACCATACATTGCGACTCTTAGTTTTCTTTCCATTATAACCTCCGGAACATTAATATTTTAACTAATATCAATATTTTTGTCAATTAAAATAAAACTATTCCGCAAATTTTTTGAAAAAATTGCAAAAAATATCATTTTATACAGTATATTTATCAAAATGCAAATATCCGAAACCTTCAGCGTTGCGGTCTTTGACGATAGGCGTGCAAAAATGCTGCAATAGCGATTTTAT
>CALDMJ010000147.1 GCA_937914725.1 uncultured Clostridia bacterium
GAAAAAAGAAGCCACTTTCGCGACTTCTAAATGTTAACCATTAATTACCTTTATGCAGTTTGACCAATATTTGCAATTGTAGTACCCCAAGCGGCTGTGTAATTTACTTTAACAGTGTTGCCCTGATAGTTATTCAAAAGCCCTGTAGATGATGCGCTAGATGCATTGAAACCATTTGTTGCGTCACTTGTTTTGCCAGTGATTTGCATATCAATTGATACCGTTTTAGCAGTTGCATTTTTGTCTGTAAAAGCAAGTTTCGCTTTATTGCTGTCAGTAAGCGTTGTTCCAATTGCTGCGCTTGAGAGATAAACTGCCTTTTCAGAAGTAGCTACTCTCCAATAAAGCACCGTATCTGCAGCCTCGGCCCCGTCCTTCCCAGCGGATTGCTTTAGCGCTATCGTCATCAAACTTGACGATTTGCCTGAACCAATTGTTGCAACTATCTCAATCGTTCCGTCAGTCGAGTTTTCTTTAATACTCTCCACTTCATAATCAGTTCCCCCGATATTAACGTTTGTAAAAGTCAATTTTACATACACGCCGCCCATTCCTGCAGTAGCGCCCGTACCCGTATATGTATTTTTCAGTTTAACAGTATTTGTATTTGCTGAATGCCCCGGATAAATTTTTTCGGTAGTTGCTGAACCCATATCGACTTTAAAATTATAATCAGCAAGGTCAAAAGTGATTGTGCCAGTAGCGGTCTTTTTGTCAGTGAGGGCGCCAAAGGTTGTAACAAGCACCATTGCAATGCACAAAACAAAAACTATGGCAAGGGTTATAATACCCTTCATTCCTTTATTAGACTTAGTTTCCATAACTACACTCCCCTAACTTTCGTTATTCTCTAACATTATTTTACACAAATTGACAAAATAAGTCAAACAAATTTAACACCTTTTTTATTATTTGTAGTTTTTTGACAAAATATTCCTCATTATACGGAATAAATTCTAGCTTTATTTAATGGCGGCGAGGATGCGAAGTTTTAAATCAAGAAGTTTTGTTTCAAAGGCAGATGTATAGGCGGTTTCGATAACTTGGCAGCGGCTTTCGTAGTCGTCGATAAGTGCGTTCAGCGCAACAACGCCATTTGCGTCGAAAGACAAATCTTGCAATACATTGTCATAGCGGGTGTTTGCGAGTGCAACATACTTTTCAAGCACGGAGCACAATTCATCCGTTTGCCCATTGTTGTAAACCAATAGGTTATATTTAATTGCGTGCAACAAGTCGAGTATTTTTTCGCAATCTGCTAAATTTTGGTCGCATTTCAAATTTAAGTCGAGTTCGGCGCGATATCCATTGATTTGCGCAGCGATTGTTTTACTAAAGTTCATCAATTCGGTTTCGTCATAATTAGCATACATTGCAATCAGTTTGTCGACGCTTTTGTTTTCGACTTTACTTTTTGCGACGTCGCATTTGTTTGCAACGGCTTTGACGAGGTCGTTTTTATTTGAAAACCTTGTTGTCAGTTGGAAATCTTTGCCGAGCGTGTCGATGACTGACGATTCGTGGACGTTTTTCGCTTTGCCGCCGATTTGCGTTGTATCTACCATTGATATGCAAACTGAGTCGCCTTTGGCGATTAATCCAAGTGATTCGGCGTCACGTACGACTGCTTTAATGGCGGTTGCGACTGAATCGCCACAATAGTCGGTGCCGAGCAGCAGTACTTGCGCTTCTTTATTGAGCGCGCGCTGCTTGATGACGGTGTCATTTTTTGCGACGAATTCGACTTTCGGGTTCATTTCGACAAGCACGTACGATTCTTGCCCTTTGGGCAACGCAAACACTATGCTTGAGCAAACGACTGCGAGCAAGAGGCACGCAAACACTGGCAGCGCAAGCAAGCGCCACAATTTACGCGGTTTTGATTGCTTTTCTACCATTTCGATGCCACACTCTTTGCGAATATTGTTCAAGACGACTTGATTTGGCGTAATGCTATTGATTTCCTTTTTTAGTCTACGCTTAAAGTTCATAATCTCCCTCCTTGATGACTTTCTTTAATTTTTTGAGCGCTTGTTGGTAGCGCCACGTGATTGTGTTGATGTTGCTGCCGAGCATTTCGGCAATTTCTCTTCTTTTAAAACCTTTGATTTGCGACAAGACGACGACTTCGTATTCGTCGGCGGACAAGATTTTTCTGCAGTCGTCCAAGAGGCTTGCGCACGGACGCGGGGCGGCGTTTTTGTCGCCAAGCGAGTTAATTAGTACTTCATCGTCGATGTCGGCGTGTGTTTTTTGCTTTTTCAGTATGTTGAGCGCTTTATTTTTCGCGACTGTGTATATATAATTGATGACGTTGTAGTTGTCGACGTCGATCTTATTCATTCCTTTATATATTGCGACGAATGCTTCTTGCACGGCGTCTTCCGCGAGGGCTTTTTGTCTCAGGACGCCGTACGCGACTGAGTACAGTAGTCGGTAAGTGCTGTTGTAGAAGTCCTCAAATGCGGTGGCGTTACCATTTTGCATTGATTTTACTAGGTTGTTGAGTTTCTTTAGCATATTTCATTGTTTCCAAAAGTTTTCTATATTGTACCACCTTTTCACCTAATATACAACCCTTTCCCCCCATTTTGTTGGGTGCGACGGCGCACTGCCGCAGGTTTGGCGAGTGGCACTATACAAACGGGAGTACATAGTCAACTAACTATGTACCTTCATTTAAAATAAGCCCCGCCACTGGTGCAGATACTGGGGGGGATAGCCCCGCCGCTGTGGCTACTGCCAGTACAAGCAAATTGCCTTTTGCGCTAGCCTAAATTAAGAAAAACATTATAAATATTGGTAAGGTACTTCTTCTATTGTCATTTCGACCGAAGTTGGTGACGCAGTCACCGCCGAAGCGGAGAAATCTCCCGGAAGGGGACTCACTCAATTATGAGTTACTTGACAACCTTGACCGCGCCAGCACAAACAATCACTGTTTTACCATAAAGGACGTCCATATTCATAAAAAGCGTACAGCAAAAAATGCTGTGCGCTTTTTGTTTTCATTATTAACTCCTTTCATTTGTGGCGTAATTGCACGCGGCGACTAGCCGTCGGTTTTGTCAAGTTTATTGATGATTATTGATACCATAGGTACGGTAAAATAAGAATTAGAAACCGTTTCTGTGATGTCAGCGCCGACGATGTAGATGCTCTTTTTTTGGACGTTGACAAGTTCATATTTTGCGCTAGTGTCGGCGACAGTGAACAGCCCTTGCCCGAATGTGTTGGTTGCAACTTCGGTTGGCGTCCACGTGTTGGTTGCTGCTAAGACGTCGTCCGTGCCGACGATGCGGAACGCGACTGCGACAAAGTCGGTTTTGTGACTAAAGTCGGCGCCCGTTTTTTTGACGTATGCGTTGGTTGAGAACGCAATCATATAGACGCCTGTTTCGGCAAACGAAATCGTGTTGTCGGTGGTATCAAGCAAAACAACTGCGCCGTTGTCTAGTTCCATTCGCGAAAGCGGTAGGCGCGCGTTACTTGCGATTTCAAGTCCGTTTTCGGGGAAAGTTTGCGGGTCGACATAACTAATGATATATGCGCCTTTTAGTTCGGCGACGCCTGTTGCGCCGCGTTCGCCAGTAGCGCCACGCGCACCTTGCTCGCCTTTGGGTCCTACGGGTCCAACTTCGCCTTGCAGCCCTTGCGCGCCACGCTCGCCCGTGTCCCCCTTATCTCCTTTTTCACCTTTGGGCCCCGTGTCACCTTTCATCCCTAATTCCCCGGGAAAACCTTGTGCGCCACGCTCACCTTGCTCGCCTTTCTCGCCCTGTTCTCCTTTTTCGCCTTGCGGACCTGTGTCTCCTTTCTCGCCCTTTTCGCCTGTTTCGCCTTTGGCGCCCGCTATGCCTTGCTCCCCCTTTTCGCCCCGCGGACCTCGCTCACCTTGCGCACCTGTTTCACCGCGCTCGCCTCTTTCTCCTTGAATACCTTGCGCACCCGTATCGCCTTTGTCACCTTTTGCACCTGTTTCACCGCGCTCTCCTTTTTCGCCGCGCGCTCCAGTGTCGCCCTTTTCCCCGCGTTCGCCCGTTGCGCCTTGCGCGCCTGTCGCACCGTCAAAGCCGCGCGGGATTTGGAAATCAAAATAATGGACGCCGTCTTTAAATCGGTCGACGACTTCCGCCTCATCTTCGGACGGCATTGTTTGCACTGTGCCTGCGCGGATAATGTCATTTTTGCCGCGCGGAATATAAAAGTCAAGATACGTTGTATTCCCGTCTGTTTCAGGAACGACGCGGGCGTCAATTTCAGGTTCGGTCGTAATCGTATTGCGCGCGACGACATTTGTGCCGGCTGCCCCCGTTGCGCCCGTTGCACCAGTGACTCCCGTTGCGCCTGTTGCGCCAGTTACCCCTTGAATGCCTTGCGCACCTGTTGCCCCAGTTGCGCCGCGCAAACCTTGTTCCCCGCGCTCCCCCGTTGCACCGCGCTCCCCAGTAGCCCCCGTCGCGCCCGTTGGACCCGTCGCGCCGTGCAATTTTTGTATGCGTTTTATCGGGTATGTTTCTCTATCACTAAAACCGCCAAACGCCCCGCCGCTGCAACCGCATCCACACTGAAAAATGTTATCCATATTGTCTCCTGTCACATATAATGTATCTATTCCATTTTATTACACCCACCCGCGCTTTGTTACTGCGCCCGCCCCACCCTTGCATCAGTCCACACGCCAACGCGGCACTTATTTCATATAATTATAATACTAAAACAAAAAAATAGAAAGAAACATTAATTTCTTTCCTTTGTGTTTTAAATTGCATTATTTCAGCTTTTGTATAAACATTATTTGCATCATCTAGTTTTTTTCGTTTAAGTGGTTTTCGACGGCGACGGAAAGTTTGATGTAGTCGTCGACGGACAAATTTTCGCCGCGTACTTGGTTTTTCAGTCCTGCGGCGGCAATGATTTGTTCGACTTCCACTTTTTCAAAGTCAAAGCCCATTTGTAAGCAGTTGTTTAGTGTTTTTCGACGCCACATAAATGCGGCTTTCACAACTTTTGCAAACATTTCGCGGTTTGGTATGTTGTATTTATTAAAGTTTATTTTCAAATTGACTACCGCGCTATCGACGTTTGGTTGCGGGAAAAACATATTGCGGTTGACAATTCTTGTGACCGATATGTCACACATACTTTGCAGCATAACACTGACGGCGCCGTATTCCTTGTTACTTTCGTTTGCGGCGAAGCGCTCCGCGACCTCTTTTTGAACCATTAATGTCATTGAAGAAATGTTGAATTTTTCTTCAAGCAAACGAAAAATGATTGGCGTTGTAATATAATATGGCAAGTTTGCAACTACTGCATACGTTTTATCAAAGTGCGACTCAATTTCCTCACTATCAATGCGCATAAAGTCGCCAAAGATAAATTCAACATTAGGATGATTGACGCGTACGAGTTCAAGATATGGTTTCAAGTCTTTGTCAATTTCTATTGAAACAACCTTTTCAGCTTTTTCCGCCAAAACTTCGGTAAGCGCGCCTGCCCCAGCGCCGATTTCCAAAACCTGAGTTTGCGCGTCGACGCCCGCGTCGTCTGCGATAGCGTTCAGCAAATTCTTGTCACTGATAAAGTTTTGCCCAAATTTTTTCTTGAAATCAAAATTAGTAATCATAACTTTTCCTTTTCTTTGATTGCTTTGCAAATGACGTAACCTTTGTGCTTATCCAAAACTTCACAATTTTCGTATATGCTGGCAATTTTTTTCATATATGTTTCAGCGCCTTGTTTTTTACGTAATACTGCATAAAATGCCCCGTTATCCCGCAATTTTTGGTAGCTTTCCTCAAAAAATTGAAACAATATAGCGTTGCCGACGCGAATTGGCGGGTTTGTGATGACAAAGTCATAGTCGCATTTTTCAATGGCTTTTGCGACATCCGAAACTACCACATTTGCGCTAATTCCGTTAAGTGCAATATTGTCTTTTGTGAGTGCGACTGCTCTTTCATTGACGTCACACGCGGTCATTTGCACGTCGCAATTTTTTGACAAAATGACGGTGATTGTGCCATACCCGCACCCGAGGTCAAGTCCTGCACCTGTTGGGTGTTCCATTTCAATAACCGTTTTCAGCAAAAACAAAGTTCCGTCGTCAAGTTTACTTTTTGAAAACACGCCGTCTTGCGACTTAAATTTGTAAGTTTGTCCAAAAAAATCTTCCGTTATCAAATGCTCTTTATGTTCGCGATTATCATTTGTGAAATAGTGATTGAATTGTTTTTCCATTATTTGTCCTTTATATTCTCAATTTGCCAGTCAATTGGCGTTTTGCCGAGTTGTTTCAAAATTTCATTTGTTTTTGAAAAATGTTTGCATCCAAAAAATCCGTTGCTTGCTGAAAGTGGGCTTGGGTGCGCGGCGGTCAAAACAAAGTGTTTTGATGTGTCGATGTTTTTCGCAAGCGCTTTTGCGTTATTGCCCCACAATAGAAAAATAACGGGGTCGTCGCGCTGATTTAATAATTCCAAAACCTTGCCAACAATGTTTTCCCAACCCATTCCTTGGTGTGAGTTCGCTTGTCCTTGTCGGACAGTCAGCACACTGTTTAGCAATAACACACCTTGCTTTGCCCACTTTGTCAAATCGCCGTTGTCGGGTATATAGCACCCACAATCGTCGCGCAACTCTTTATATATGTTTTGCAAACTTCGCGGAATTTCTACATCGGGTTGCACCGAAAAGCAAAGCCCGTTTGCTTGATTTGGCTGATGGTAGGGGTCTTGCCCAATTATGACAACTTTGACGTCGTTATACGGCACGCAATTTAGCGCGTTAAAGACATTTTCAGGCTTCGGGTAAATGATGTGACTTTGGTATTCCATTGTCAAAAAACGCGTTAATTTTTTGTAGTATTCTTTGTTAAACTCGTCTTTCAAAAGTTCAAACCACGATTGTCTTATTGGAAACATTTTTTCTCCTCAGTATAATTTCACTCGCCTTGCGGGTCGGCGGCAACGATTGTCAAAATGCCACTCTCACACGTTATGTCGTAATTGGCGTTATCTTTTGTGATAGTAATTATTATTTTGTGTGCGCCAACTGAAGTTTCGCTGCAAGAAAGCTCAAACTGAACGTCGTCATTTAAAATGCTATCCCCTGAAATAGTATATTCAAATTGAGGTGTTTGCCCTTCAACAATTTCAAGGGCTGTTGCAGTGATTGTAAGCACGCGTTTTGTGATTTCAAGTGTTCCGTTTTCAATAGTCACGTTGAAGTGGTCGCTTGTATTTTGCAAGGTTGCGGTAATTTCATATTCGCCCACGTCCTCGCCTTCTGTGCGCGTATAGGTCAAGACGATTTCGTCGCCGTCCAAAAGTTCGTCGCCCTCGTCAAGTTTTGTAAAACTAAACGTCGGATCGACTTCGCCATACTTTTTAGAAGTGTTGTCAATTTTGACTTTGTACTCGCGCGGCAAAATTTCATACTTCGCGCCGTTGATTGTAACATTATAGTTGTGCTTGTCGTCTTTTTCGGCAGTTTTACAAATAATATCATAAGTACCGACGGCTGTTTCTTCGTTCAAAACAATGATGTACAAGTTTGATGGGTCTTGCAAAAAGATTTCGTCCGTGCCCTCGCCAAAACTGCAAGTAAAGTCTTTTTCTTCGCCATACTTAAATTTCTTTGCGTCGAGATTGATAATGACATCCGCTTGCTTGATTGTGAGTTTCGCACCGTCACACACTATTTTGTAATTTTCGCTGCCCTCGCTTTCAATGAGTTCAAGATTAATAGTTTGCTCACCGACATCAAGAGATGTGACAACATAGCGATAAGTTATTTCGTGTGCAATTTGTCCGTTGACTGTGTAGTTAATCTTTGGCGCTACTTTATGCCCGTAAATAATTTCGCTATCTTCGATTGTCGCGACGATTTCGGCTTGCTTGATTGTTAGTTTTCCCTCATCGATTGAAACAACATAGTTGTTTTTACCCTCAGGAAGAACGGGGGTTGCAACAATGCGGTACTCGCCAATAGTAGATGGATATCCGCTTATTTCATTGCCCGCCATATCGTAGTAGTGATACGCAAAATCTACCACATCCGCGTTAGGGTTTTTTGATAAATACTGACTGCCTGCTTTATACTGAAGTTTGCACGAAAAACTTTCGCCATAATAAATTTCCATATCCAGTGCTTCTAGCAAAATATACGCTTCTCGAATTGCAAGCGTTCCTTTTGAAAACTCGATTTGGTAGTTTGGAATTTCCTCTTTCAGTGACGTGGTGATATCATATTCACCAACGTCGTTTTCCCACGGCAAGTCAAATGTGAGATTGCTCAAAACACTGATATTTTCAATGTTCGGGTCACTCTTTTTTTCGTCCAAAACACAAGTTATACTTGAAGAATCAAGGTTTTGGTAGTATGCCATAGTTAACGCGCCGATATTATAATATAGATACCTCTTTCTAATGGTCAAAACTCCCGTTTCAGTTGAAATGGTATAATTTTTATCCTCTTTTGTGACTTCAAGCGAAACCGTATAAGTGCCAACTTCAGTGCCCTCAGGGCGCGTGAAATTGAACTTTAATTTGTGGTCGTCCTTTAGTGGGTCGCCTTCAGCGTCGACGGTGTAGGTATAGCTTGGCTCGGGGTCAGCATACGGAATTGTCACATCATCCACTTTTAGTGTAACAAGTGCGGGAGTGATTTTAAATTCCGCATTTTCTATTTTAACACTATAGTTGTTTTTTTCTTGAGAAAAGTGAGGAGTAATTACATAAATACCGACATCCTCGCCTTCCCCACGTGTAAGCGTCACCTGTATTTCACTTGCGAACGGAACATCATAATGTTCCGAGTCAAATAAGTACGTAAGTTCTGGGTCTGCTTGTCCATAACGCTTTGCCGCATTCTCCGCAAGCAAACAAATGTCGCGTTGCTTAATTGTGAAAGTTCCTTTGACAACATTCAAACGGTAATTCTTGAGGTCGACATCACAAACAGCATTGATTGCGTAGTTGCCCACATCCTCGCCCTCATCGCGAACTAGATTGATTTCAATCGTGTCGTCATAAAACAATTTTGTGTGGTCAACTGTATTTTGAGAGTTATACAAAGTGTATGAGTATTCAGGTTCGTCATACTTATATTTTTTTTCAGCGTTTGCGACGGTAACAATTAGCGTTGCTTGCCAAACATTGACTCTCGCATTATTATACGTCAGTTCATAATCATTTGTTGTGGCGGTGCAGTTCAAGTTGTATAACCCAGCGTCGTGCAAGTCCTCTGGGTATTCAATAGTGATACCCAAATCTTCCATAGTATCGTCATTTTTCAGCCCAACAACGCTATAACTAATTGCACTTGGCGTGCAGCCATAATAGAATGACGAGACGCTAACATTGACTTTCGCACTTGCTTTGCGAATGTAAAAGTTCCCTTCAACAAACTTGACATCATAGTTTGCAGCATTTTCGCCACTTGCGACAAACTTTTGCGATTCGATTATTTTATAGTTTCCAGCGTGTTCACCAACTTCGCGCGAAAGGTCGCCCGTAATTACTACACCTTCGTCGTAGATTTGCCCTTCAATTCGCTTTGTGAGCGCGACATCACTTGAGCCATAAACCTTTTCTTTATTGTCCGCTTTGACTTCGATAGTTTGCGGCTGGATGACAAGCTCTACTATACTTTCTCCGACGTAGTTTGCAGTGTTCACAGATGCTTTGACCGTATATGCGCCAGCGGCAGTTGGCGGCGTAGTGGTTGCAACACTTTCACCTTGTTTTAAATATTCATAGACGACATTATCATAGTCGTTCGTGACTTCAACCGCTTGAGGTGCGGCGTTGTAGGTTCGCGTAATCACACCATTGACCGCTTCACCAAAGCGCAAATTCAATGAACCCGTTGTGATTTCAAAGGTCACAGACTTTGTTATGTTGCCGTCAAGTGCGCACGCAAAAATTGTTATGCGTCCCGCGCCCAATGTTTCGACCGAAATGAGTGTATCACTGATTTCCTCAATTTTTATCAAGTCATTTCGAGGCGTCCACCACTCCACGCGCTTGTCAGTAGCCGTTTCAGGCTTGAAAACAACCTGCAATTCAAACGTTTCACCAACGACGACCGTCTGCGACGGCAGCCCCTCAATTTCGATGTCGTCAAGCGAAACTTCATTACACCCAACAAACATCAAACTCGCAAAGAATACTACTAGACTCAGTCCAAAGTATTTAACAAAATTTTTCATTTGCGCCCACCCAAAATTTATTTACATTTAGTATACCACAAAAAAGACTTTATTTGCAAACATTTTGTATGTTTTATCCACTATATTCATTTGACATTTTTTTGACAAAATGGTAAAATGTGCAATTAAAATCACCCATCAATTTACAACTCTTATTTACACTTCTTTGACAAACTAGAAACTTAGTGATTTTAATATTATTATTCATTTTGCAAATAATATCACAAAGGAGAAATTATGAAAACAAGAAACATTGCTTTGTCAATTGTTAGTTGCATTGCACTTGCACTGTTTTGCGTGGGTGGACAGGCTTTAAACTTTCAAGTGTCGGCAGACGAAGAACCCTCTTACACCAAAGTCGCAGCTCTTGACGAACTCAAAAACTCAATCACAAATGGTCAGTACAACATTGAAATTACTAATACAATAACAGTAAATTCAAACCTAAATCTCTCAAATGTAAATTTTTATCTCAATCCTGAAAACACAAAAACGTGTTTTACGCTTGATAATGCAACTCTCAATCTTGAAAACTGCACTATCAAAGCAAATTTGACGGCCGATTTTACTAATGACACAAAGTATAATCTTCCAGTGGTGGTTGACACGACAAGTGTAAAATACTCATTTATCAATGGTAAAGGCAACTTGACAACAACAAATTGCGAATTTAGCAACATTATCCTTAATAGTACATCGCAATTGATTAATATTGCAGGCACAGCGGATACGCCATATGAAATTAATTTCTTAAGCACACGTTTTTCAAACATTTCTAGCAACGGCAACTTGATTCGTGTGGGTTGCACAACTGTCAACTTTGGAACAAGCGAAAAAGCACAAAAATGCACTGTTGAAAATTTGTTTTGCCAAGGCAACGGCGCATTCGTTCTAGAACTTAATAACAACATCAACCTTTATGCGATTGACATACTCAATTGTAAATATAGAGGAAACGGATTTTTCTCGGTAAACAACAAAGGAATTATCAATTTTTATAGCGGACTTATGCAATACAACACTGGCTACCCAAGAGATGGCGGCTCATGGGGTACACTCATTCATCTTTATGACGGAACAAAGTTTAATATGTACGGCGGCGAAATCTCTTACAATGTCGGCCGCTGGGCAATCATCGGCACAGGCCGCACAGGACTTGACATTCGCATTGTCGCTGGAAGAATTGCGAACAACACCGGAGAAGATGGCACATTCGAAACAATTGAAGGCACACTGGAAATTGAAAAGGATGCCACAATCATTGGCGATGTTTACAACTCCGGAAGTTCGATGAAAAATTCAGGAACAATCAAAGGAAACATCACGATTGAGGACGGATCCGATACAAGTCCAACTATTGTTGAAAACGACGGCGACATTGACGGCAATGTCACAATCAAAAACGGTACTTTCAACAACAAAGGCTCAATGAAAGGCAAAATTGATTTTGAAATTTCGACTAACAGTAAAGATGAGCCTATTGAAACAAATGGTTCACTCACAAATAGCGGCACAATGGATGCTGAAATCAATATGAAGCACGGCACGATTGTCAATGACGGACAATTGCGAGGCAGTGTTACTGTTGAAAAAGGCAATATCACAAACAACAAAGACTTTTATGCTGACACGACATTAACTGACGGCTCTTTGACAAACGGCGGCACGGTTTACGGTAAAACTACTGTCAATGGCGGCGAAGTTATCAATAACAATAACTTCAAAGGCGACATTACTATTAGTGGTGGCACATTCACAAATAATGAAGAATGCAATTCAAATGTGACGATTGATAGTGGAAACTTTAACAACAACAAAAACGTCACAGGCGAAGTTACAAGCAATGGCGGGACATTCTCAAATGGTAGTGATGCGACTATCACGGGGAAAGTTACGCTTGATGGCGGAACAATCACCAACAATGGTAAAGTTGACGGTGATATTAACGCAAAAAACGGATTGTTTGACAACAACAATCAAATTTTTGGTAAAATCATTGCTGCAGGCGGAACATTCACAAACGACGGAAAAATTACAGGCGATGTAACCGCTAGCGGTGATGCGACGTTTACAAACAACGGTACTATAAATGGTAGAATTTCGGGTAAAATCACAAACAATGGTACAATCAATGAACCTAATGATTTCACGTGGGTGTATTTTGCGGGCGGCGCGACGTTGCTTTTACTTATAGCAATCATTGTCGCAATGACTATAGTTGCAAAAAGAAAACACAAAAAGCCTGCTTCTATTCAAATTGATAAGTCAGTTTTGGACAAGACTTTGCGTGACAAACAAAAAAATGACGACTAATGTATCGTTTGATTTTAACATTTATAAGCATAAATTTTAAACAATAAACATTAATTTGCAATAAAAAAGTTATCCACAAACGTTTAGTTTTTGTGGATAACTTTTTTAAAATGCGCCGTACATTCCCCCATCGATGCGGATGACTTCATTATTGATAAAGTCGGCTTTATTTGAGGCGAGAAATAAGACAAGATTGGCGACATCCTGTTCCGCACCTGCTCTATGCAAGAATATTTTTTCTTCTTCCGATTTTATAAAATCTTCGCTCATATCTTTGGTTTCGCTTTGTGTCGCGATAAAACCGGGGGCAACGGCGTTTACATTTATATAAGGCGCAAACTGCATTGCAAGGTTGTGTGTCAGCGAAATTATGCCCGCTTTTGATGCGTCGTAATCAAAACACATCGGGTAATAGGTGTTAATGCCATTTGTGCTTGCAATATTGATAATTTTGCCGCATTTTTTCTCAAGCATAAACTCGCCTACTGTTTTACTGACGATAAATGTGCCGACTAGGTTCACATCCAGCACACGCTTGAAATCGTCGATACTTTTGTCACGAAACAATGTGTCGATTGCAATACTTGCGTTGTTTACTAAAACATCGATTTGCCCAAACTGTTTGATTGTTTGGTAGACGGCGTCTTTGACTTGCTGTTCGCAAGCAATGTCACATTGAAAAACCGCGCATTTACGTTTGAGTTTTTCGATTTCAGCTTTGACTTCATTTGCAAGCGCTTCATTTTCAAAGTATGTAAGTGCGACATCATACCCATTTCTGGCAAACTCTATGGCGGTTGTTCTTCCTATTCCGCGACTTGCCCCTGTTATAAATACTATTCTCCTCATCTATTCTCCCTGCGGGGTAGCTCCCCGCGACTGGTGCGGTAGCGCACGGCTGCGCTTCTTGTCACTGCGCCTAAATTACTTTTATAGGCGGCGAACTTTCTCTTTTGTTTGTATTATTTTGCTCTATCCGATAGTTCGGCTATAAATAACGCTTTTGCAAGAATGCAAAAGCGTTATTTATGCACACACTATGCGCGTGAAAAATATTTTCCGTCGCACGTTGTGACGATGATTTTTTCGCCCTCTTTAATAAAGTCTGGAACTCTCAATTTTAGCCCTGTTTCAACAACTGCTTCTTTTGTAGGTTTTGTTGCAGTCGATGAAAGCGTAGATGGGTCGACACTAACAACTGTCATTTCCAATTTTTCTGGGATAATGATACCAAGCAACTCACCATTGAATGTGACAATGTCGACACTGTTGTTTTCAATCAAGAAATCCTTGTTATCTGCAATTCTTTCAGCAGGAATTTCAGATTGTTCAAACGTTTCGTTGTCCATAAAATAGTATGTTTCGCCGTCGTTGTAAAGATATTGTGCGTTGCGACGAGAAATGTGCGCTTCCTCACACTTATAGTTTGTGTTAAAGTTGCGGTCAATTGTGACGCCTGTTTTAACTTTTTTAATTCTTGTGCTCATAAATGCAGCACCTTTGCCGGGTTTTACGTGCAAAAAGTCGATGACTTGGTATAGGTCGCCATCAATCAAAACGTGCATACCCTTTTTTACTTCTGATATTTCCATTTGTTTTCATTCTCCTAAAATTTATATTCTATTTTACCCGAAAATCCCCCCATTTGTCAAGAGTTTCGCCCCAAAAAGCATTATTTACTGTCATTATTTTGAAGGTTTTGCACATTATCACCGTTTGGCGCAGGGTGCTTTTTAATATATTGTTGCCATTTTATTAGCCCATAAAGGGAATTCATTAAATACCCGAGCGAAAGCACAAGCATTATGTATTGCCCGCTCAATATCCACATAATCGCTTCGACAATTGCTACGCCAATCCACGGCAACCATTGTTCCCTAAACCTAAAGACCAAAAACAGTCCGTTGCATACACTGAATGTGTTTGCGAGCGCATCGAGATACCACCAATCAGGCATACTTTCGGCAAGCGCGCCGATTGTTGTGAAAAGTAACCCTGTGACGACTGAAACAATAAGCACGCCTACAAAAATTGCGAGGTCGCGCGCGTAGTTTACCTTTTTTACGACCGTGAGAGTATGATTTTTTGAATCGGCTTGTTTTGTCCATTGATAGAACGAAACCCACAAAATAGGAATCCAAAAAATGAGTTCAAATAGTGCGCTGATGTACAGCCCATTTGCAAAGTACACAATTGTTTGTGTTGTGTCGTATAAAAAGAATGAGACCACAAATGCCCAACGCGATTGTTTACTTAAAAGCAGCTCGCACGAACATCCGCCAATGATGACTATAATTTCTACTACGCGCAGCCAACTTGGTTGGCTTGCATCCTCGGGAAAGAAAATGCCAAGCAATATGCCTACAGTGCAAATTGAAATTAACCATATTTTTTCATACGGCGAATAGTATTTCCAGAGCCTAACAAGCCAGTTCGCGCGCTTTTTCTCATTTGTTCTATTTTTTTCTATTTTCTCATTTTTTGACTGATTATTAGCTTCTGTTTCTTCTCGCGGCGGCATTTGCACCACATTTTCCGCCTGCGTCATTTCATTTTGTTGCAAAGGTCGCGTTTCAGATTCTTCTACATCGCCTGCTCTGCCCTCTGCGTTTGATAAATTGCTGTTGTTTTCCTTGTTTTCTAATTTTTCATTTGTTTTCATAATTAATTCTCCCTTTATGTAATTAGATAAAATAAAAATAGCGCCGTTCCGTTATAGAAAAGTAACATAACGCCCCATTCCTATCGTAATAATAGTATTATACCACTTACATCAAATTAAGTCAACCAACGCTTTATTTATTAATTTCCAATGTAAATCCTATGCTAAAATTAAATATTTATCTTTCTTTTGAATAAATCACACTTCACTTTATAATGTACTTTGTTTTAAATGACAAAAAGTTATTTACTTATTTAAAAAAATATGGTATCATTATTTATAAATTAAAAGAACAAACTTGTTGGCACTTATAAAAATTGCTATCGATGATTATAATAGTGCGATAATTATGAGGTAAATATGTATAATGGACTAGAAATTTCGAAAGAGCTTTTTGAACTTTCCGCGCAAGCAGAACAAGAGTTGCAATCAACATTCAAAAAATTTGATGAAATATGCCTATATAACAGCGCAAAGGTGCTAAAAGCGTTTGGAGATGTCAAACTCACTTGCACAGACTTTTGCGAGAACACGGGATACGGATACTACGACGTCGGGCGAGACAAACTTGAGCGCGTGTATTCGCAAATCTTCCACACTGAGGATGCACTTGTTCGCCCACAAATTATGTCGGGAACACACGCACTTTCGCTCACATTTTTTGGGCTACTCAAGCACGGTGACACGCTTATTTCAATTTCGGGCGAACCTTATGACTCACTAAAAAGCATTATCGGCTTAACGGGCGAAAGTCGCAATTCTCTTATGGCACACGGCGTCAAGTATGAACAAATTGACTTAGTCGACAATGATTTTGACATTAAAACAATTATCACACGACTAAAGCAAAGTCCAGTCAAAATGGTAGAAATTCAGCGTTCACGCGGGTACAGTGCTAGACTTAGTTTGAGTGTAGAAAAAATTGAGCGCGTATGCAAAGCAATTCGCGAAGTTGACACAAATGTCATAATTATGGTAGACAACTGCTATGGCGACTTTGTCGAAAAGCGCGAACCAACTGAAGTTGGTGCAGACATTGTGGTCGGCTCACTGATGAAAAACCTTGGCGCTGGACAAGCAAAAACGGGGGGCTATATTGTCGGCACAGCAGAATATGTGCACGATGTGGCAGAGCGCTTTTCCGCTCCTTGCGTTGCAAAGGACGTCGGCGCAAACCTCAATCAATTGATGTCGTTTTTTAAAGGGATTTACCACGCCCCAAGCGTTGTAAATTCTAGTCTCAAAACGATGGCACTAGCAAGCAACTTGCTTGAAAAATTAGGTTATCAAGTTAGTCCGCGCTTTGACGACCAACGTTGTGACATAGTGCAAACTATTGAATTGCATTCAGCGGACGAACTCATTGAGTTTTGTCGCGGCATTCAAAAAGGCGTCGCGCTTGAAAATTACGTCACTCTAATGCCTAGCCCTATGCCAGGGTATCCGCACGAAGAAATTATGGCAAGCGGCAGTTTTATTTCAGGTTCGACAATCGAACTGAGTTGCGACGGGCCTATTTGCCCGCCTTACACTGCTTATATGCAAGGGGGACTAACATACGAATACGGCAAACTTGGGCTACTAATTGCACTCACCAATTTAAAGAAATGACATATTACAGGACTCATTTTTATTTGCTAGCGCGGCAGATGAGTATACTCACTCATAATGAGGCGCGCCCCCTTCCGGGAGATTTCTCCGCTGCAGCGAACAAGTTCGCTTTCGGTCGAAATGACAATTGAGTGAGTACCTTACCACATTAAGATGTTAATTGGTTGCGGGGACAGCACCTAAAGCAGTATACTTTCACATAAAGAAGGTACGCAGCCAATTAACTATGTACTTTATTTCATATAAAGTCGCTCACCCAACCTGCACCAGTGGCGTTTGCCACCAGCGGGGTTATCCCCACTGAGAACTGCAGCGAGTAGAAAGAATATAAGGTTGACGTCTACTAAAGTAAATTACTTGCAGAGACAGTCCCCACAGCAGCGGGGCTTTCCCCGCCCGAGAAGAAAATTATATAGAACGCACGCAAGTACGCCGCCCTCAAAAGTTAAATCACCGTAGGGACAGTACACACAGCAGCGGGGCTTTCCCCACCGAGAACTGCAGCGAGTAGAAAGAATATAGGGTTGACGTCTACTAAAGTAAGTTACTTGTAGGGACAGTACCTGCACCAGTGGCGTTTGCCACAGAGGAGAAATTATGATTGAAATAACAACAGTTTTGACAAAAGAAGTTCAAAAATCCATGACAAAAAAAATTTGGATAGGTTCGTGGATTGCTCTTACAATCGGCGCAATTGGAATGCTGCTTTACATCTTTGCCGACCCCATTTGGGGCACTCAAAAATGGACTGAATTTCTTTTGATATTCGCATTGCCATTTGGCTTTGGACTTGTCTACATTATTATGCTGAATAAAATTTATAAAAAACCATTTGACGAACGCAATGTCAACATCTATCAATTTGAACCCGACGGCTTCACCGTCGTCACATTTAGAGGCGACGCAAACACAGGCTCAATGCGCGTTTCCTACGACCAAATTGCGAAAGTCAAAGAAACTGCCGACTATCTATTTTTGTTCGTCAACAAATTTTCTGCATTCGCTGTCAAAAAAGCGGACTCTTCCCCATCCGACATCGAAACTATCAAATCTTACCTTGGTGTCAAATGAGAGGTTGTGATGCTGTCAAGAAAAGAATGCTTGACTTGTTGAGCCAAAAGAATTGATCTATCAATAAAGTATGTTCACTTGGAAATTTAACAACTTCAACTTTGAATACTATGCTCAATAACAAAAGCGAGTATTGCTCGGTACGCACATTGCAAAAATTTTGCCAAGGAATTGGCATTACATTATATGACTTTTTCAATGATGACATATTTAAAGATTTAGAAATTGAATACTAAAAAAAAGGCTGCAAAGCACCAAATGGTGCTAGCAGCCTTTTTTGCTATCAATTAACTAATTTAATTGAATTAGGTATATTGCGCTTGTGAGTTTCAAATTAAATTTTTCAATACAATTAAAACCCAGTTTTTCAAAATCAATCTTTTGCACAAAGAGATTCCATTCAGGCAATCACCTGCCCTTTGTGTCGATAAGTTCTTTAATTTTGTCGCGACTACTACGCTTCTTGCTTGCTTTGACAATCATAATGGTCAAGAATACTATCACTAGGAGTGCTAGGATTCCGCCTGCAATGATGAGCGGCCAGAAGATGTAGTTTTTCACTTCAACGTGTACAACTAGATTGCCCGTGATGTTGGAGAGGTCTTGGTCGTAAACAATTTTGTCGCCAAACTTCGTGCTGATTTTTGGCAAATCAGTCAAAGTTTTTCCGTACTCAACTTCTCTATATACGCGCGAGCCATCTGGCATAATAATCGTGATTGTGTATTTATTGATTGTATACACTGCGTTGATAGTGATAGGACTTGTGATATTTGTCAAGTCGGCGTCTTCCCAATAAGGTGCGACCTTGTCGTATCCGATACGTGCAGGAATTGCAGGGATTTCGCTTGGGTCAAGCGAGTCGCCGTACTTTACATATCTCAAAATCTTTTGTTCGTTTGCCACAAACGTAATGACAATATCATCTCTTTCGATTTTACCAAACAACACGAGGTCACTTGTGATAGATTTTCCAAAGTCATAAAGTTGTGTCAAATCGACATCGGTATACCAGTTTGCAATGTGGTGCCCAACTTCAACGATAATGCCTGTTGGGATTGTCGCCCAATGTTTGTAGCCAACCTGTTGCGTCGCTTGCAATTCTCCATTGACATAGAAGTCGACCCTAAATTGTTGCAAAACATATTTACCGTAAATGTTTGTGTCACTTGTAATGAGTTGATCAAAGTCAAATAATGTCGTGAATGCAGCGTCCGCATACCACCCTTCTAGGTCATAGCCGTCAATACCAGTACCGAAATTTACTCTAACAGTTTCGCCATATTTAATTTCAACTTTATTAAGCTCTTTTTCCCCATTAAAGAATTTAACCGTATAAGTGTTTTTAGCAAACTCAGCATATAGACTCAATTCGCCCACAACTTGTGAACTGAATGAATACAATGTGCCATTTGCCAAGCGCCAACCGACAAAGTTGTATCCCTCTTTGATTGGGTCATTTGGTTTTGTTACGCGGCTCTCGTATTGAACTGAAGATGTCCAAAATACTTCATCATCGACATAGAATGTGATTTTGTAGTTTGCTTTTTCATATTTTGCGTACAATGTGAGGTCAGCATAAACTTTATATGTCTCAAAATTAAATTCAGCAAGAGAGTCAATAGATGCAAACCAGCCGATGAAGTCATAGTGCAAACGTGTAGGTCGCGTTGGTCTAGTTATCTTTCCGCCCCACTCAACAGTAACTGTTGTGTACTGCGAATTTCCAAACATCCCTTCGCGCGCGTCAAACACTATGTTATAAGTATTTTTGTTCAAGTTTTCGACTGAGATAATCATATCATCCGCAATTTGCGTGAGCATATAAGCGCCATTGATTGGCAAAATCTCTTTCTTGACTTGAGTTGTTTTGCTTGTTGCGTAAACACGAATATTGCTTTGTGAGTACGCTTCCAAAACAGTGATTTCAAATGCAAAGTCGTGATTGTAGACAATTGTTGCCTTGCTGCCGTCCGCGCTCAATGCGCCTTTGTATGCATCCAAAACATTCAATGTCATAGAATCTTGTGGATACCCACTTGGTAAAGTAATTTCGTAACTTGCAATTGTCCAGAACGCAACAAATGTGCGCGACTCTGTATACTCGCAAATTGTCGTTGTTTCAATCGGTTGTCCTTGCGGAACATCGTTTACAATGCTCTCGTACCAGCCGCCGAAGTTGTAACCCTTTCTCTCGACGCGTGGCAAAGCGCCAAATTCCTTACCGTACTGAACGTCGATGCCGACAGGGTCAGCCGTACCGTTGTTAGCGTCAAAGTACATTGTAATCCACGCACTATCCCAAATTGCGTAGAGCGTGATTTCATACCCGTCAACATCGGTTTCATTCGAAACCATTCCCATATTGGCAAAAGTTTTGCCTGTGCCGTCCGCTGCAGTATTCCAGTTACCAAACGTGAAACCATCGCGCGTGAACGCGTTGTCGTTCAAAACAGTCGATTTGTCGTAAGTGAACTCTTGCACAGCCATTGTGCCAGTACCGCCATTTGCGTCAAACTTGATCGTGTACTTAATTGGCTCATATTCTGCCACAAGTGTGTACGTTCCAGCGCCGAACGTGAATTTCCCCGAGGTCTTATCAAATTCGCCGACCCCCGAACCTGACCAGCCAGTGAACTTGTACCCAGTTTTGCTTGGGCTAGCAACAGTATAGGTTGTGCCATATTCTTTGCTAATATTGAATACCCCAACTTTGTCGCTATATTCGCTGTCACTATACGTACCACCGTTCGTGTTAATTACGAGCAAGTAGTTGTTCATTGCAAAACTTGCAGTAAGTGTTGTGTCAACTAGCCATTCGATTGGCGAAGTTTCGGAATATTGTGTTCCGTCCACAAACCACCCAGTAAACTTCCTTCCCTCAAGTGAAACTTGTGGTAAAGCACCGAGTGAGGTTGTTCCGTCTGAGTTTTCAATCTTTCCGAGTAAGTCTTTGTAGTTGAATGTCTTTGTTGCAGTATTTTTGCCCGCATCCAAAATCCAGCCGTTCATAGAACTTTCGTCAAATTGCGCACCGTTTGCATCGAGCGTGATGACAATTTTAATTGGCGTCCATATAGCAGTGATTGTAGCGTTGCCAGTTCCAAATGTAAATTTCCAAGTGTTGCCACTTTGAGTAAAACTACCTTGTCCTTCAACGGCGTACTTAACTTCAAATTTGTCGAATTTATAACCCGTCTTTGTTGGCACAAATGTAATGTCGTAACTATCTCCATCGCTAGCTGTAAT